>JASBVW010000093.1 GCA_029961005.1 Bacillota bacterium | reverse complement strand
CGACATTTCCTCGGTGGAGCGCCCGTCAATGGCCACAATAATATCCCCCGCCTTGATCCCGGCCCGCGACGCCGGCGTCCCCTCTATGGGCGCCACCACGATGATCTGGCGCTCTTTGTTGGCCCCCACGTAAATTCCAATCCCGCCAAACTCGCCGGTGGTGTCGATCTTCATCTCCTGGTAGGCCCGGGGATCCAGGTAGCGCGTATAAGGGTCGTGCAGTACGGCCAGCATGCCGTTAATGGTCCCCTTCTCCATGTAGCCCTTCAGGAGGTCCAGCAAGCTCACCGGGTCCACGTAGTGCAGCTTGACCAGTACCATGACCTCCAGGGCTTTACGCCAGTCGCCGTCCTCTCCGGCCCTGGCCATCCTCCAGCCGCCGGCCCAGATCAGCAGCAGCGCCAGAAGGAACGCACCTAAAATGAAAAGCCGGCGCCTCCGGTTCATTCCGCTCCTCCTTCTCCTCACTTTCCGTATAAGGTATGCCCGCACCCAGGGCTACATGCTCACTCCAGCCAGTCGCGGGGGTCGACCGGCACCCCGTTCACCCGCACCTCAAAATGCACGTGCGGTCCGGTGGAAAAACCGGTGCTGCCCGCCTCGGCGATCACCTCTCCGGCCGCCACCTGATCCCCTACCGCCACCTTTAACCGGGAGTTGTGCCCGTACAGGGTCGAGACCCCTCCCCCGTGATCGATGATCACGGTCTTGCCGTACCCCCCGGCCCAACCGGACAGGATCACCTGGCCGGGGGCAGCCGCCTTGACCGGCGTGCCCATGGGCACGGCCAGGTCCAGCCCCTCGTGAAAGAGCCGGGTCTTAAAGATGGGGTGAACGCGCCAGCCGAATTCTGAGGTGACGCGCCCCCTCACCGGCCACAGGAACGTCCCTTTGAGCTTGGCCAGATCCCCCGCCCGCTGGTAGCGCAACTGCTGCTCCTGAATCCACTTCTCCAGGCGGCGCGAGGTCTCTTCCAGTTCCCGCAGCGCCTGCTCGTAACTCTCCCGCCGGGACTGGATCTCCGCCAGGACGCGCTCTCGCTCCCGCACCCGGGCCTCCAGCTGGCTCGCCTTGCGGGCAATCTCTGCCCGGAGAGCGGCCATGCGCTGCCTGTTCTTCTCCACCTCCGCCCTGCGGCCGGCCACGCGCGCTCGCACGGCCACCACCCGGGCCTTCTCCGCTTGCACCTCCCGGTAAAGCCGGGCATCGGATTGGAGAAGCCGGCGGAAGAGTTCCGCGCGCACGATCAGGTCGGCATAGTCCTCCGCCGTAAAGACCAGCTCCAAGTAGCCCGGCTCTCCCCACTCGTAAATGGCCCGCAAGCGCCGGTTGTAGCGCGCCAAATGCGCTTGCAGCTGAGCGTCGGCCTCCGCCAGCTGGCGCTCCGCCTCTGCCAGGCTCTTTTGCAGCCGTAGGCTTTCGGCCGTGGCCTGGCGGTATTGCCCTTCCACGTAGCCCAGCTCATCCCGGGTGCGGTCCAGCTCCTTCTCCACGCGCTCCAGCTCTAGCAAGACCTTCTTCTCCTGTTTCGTCACCTGGTCCAGCTGGCGGCGGGTCTGGTCGATCTGATTCTGCACCTGATTCAACTGCTCCCGCTGCTCTTTCAGGTCGCTGCCCTGGGCCGGCTTCTCCGCCCTGCCGGCACCCGCGCCGGAGAAGAGGAGAGAAAAGGCCAACACCAGCGCCGCCGAGCCGCGGAAAGCGCGCCAGAGCCATTTTCTCTTGCCGGGAGAGGACTCTGCCACTCTTTACCCCCCTGCCGGAACTCTTACGCCCGGAGAAACCTCTTGACCGAGAGATAACTCCCCACTACCCCCATCAAGGCGCCCAGGCCGATCAGAGCACTCATGGCCTGCAGCCAAAAAGCATCCCTACCCAAAAGCGGCAGAAAAGGAATGCTGCGGCTCATCTGTTCGCTCAGCCACAAGTAAGCCCGATCCACTCCCAGCGCTGCCAGAAGTGCCCCGCAGAAACCGAGGAAGAACCCCTCACACAGAAAAGGAAAATGAATGTAGGAATCCGAAGCCCCCACCAGGCGCATAATCTCAATCTCCCTCCGCCGGGCGTAGACGGTCAGGCGGATGACGTTCATAATAATGAAGGTAATGGCCACGGCCAGAAAAGCTGCCGCTGCCAGTGTGGCCGCCGTAGTCATGCGCAGAAAGAGCAGGGCGCGGCGCACGATCTCTTCGCCGTACGTGGCGCGCTCCACCCCCTCGATCTGCTCCAGGGCGCGGGAGAGCTTCGCCCAGTCGGTCCCCGGCGCCGGTTGCACCACATAGGAATCTGGCAGCGGGTTTTCCTCCACCAGCTCGAAGACCTCCTCCCGGCCGGCAAACTGCCGCTTCAGCCGCTCCAGAGCCTCGCTGCGCGAGACAAAGGTGGCCCGTTCCACCTCCGGAAGGGTCCGAATCTGCTCCCCCACCTTCGCCATCGCCTCCGGGGAGAGCCCGTCCGCCAGAAAAACCCGCAGCTGTACCCGCTCCTCCAGCCCCTGGGCCAAGTGAGAGAGATTGGCCAGAAAGACCAAGAAGATCCCCATCACCATGAGGGCCAGCACGATGGTGGTAAAGGCCGCCGTCCCCAAAAAGCGGGTGCGCCAGAGCCCCGCCAGCCCCTGCCAGGCCAAGCGCAAAACGGTCCGGATCTTCATCGCCCGTACCTGCCTTTCTGCTCGTCCCGCACTACCCGGCCGCCCTCCAGGGCCACCACCCGCTTTTTCATGCGATCCACGATCTCCCGGTTATGGGTAGCCATGACCACGGTGGTGCCCCGGAGGTTGATGCGCTCCAGGAGCTCCATGATCTCCAAAGAGGTGGCAGGGTCCAGGTTGCCCGTGGGCTCGTCGGCCAGGAGCACCAGCGGATTGTGCACCACCGCTCTGGCCAAAGAAACCCGCTGCTGCTCTCCCCCCGAGAGCTCCCCCGGCAAAGCCGAGGCTTTGTGTTCCAGCCCCACCAACTGCAGGATGGCGGGGACGCGCTTGCGGATCTCCCGGGGGCTCACCTCGGCCACCTCCAGGGCGAAGGCCACGTTCTCCCACACCGTCCGGTCCGGCAAGAGCTTAAAGTCCTGGAAGATCACCCCCACCTTGCGGCGCAAAAGGGGAATTTCGCTCTTCCGCAGGCGGGCCACGTTCTTGCCGTTGACCACCACCTGCCCTTCCGAAGGCAACTCCTGGCGGATGATCAGCTTCATGAGGGTGGACTTGCCCGCCCCGCTGGGGCCGACCAAAAAAACAAAGTCCACCGGAGGGATATGGAGGTCCACCTTGAGGAGCGCCAAAGCGCCATTGGGGTAGACTTTGCTCACCTTGTGAAACTGAATCATCGGGCTGACAGGCTCTCCTCTGCTGGAGATTGGAGGGAAGGCCTCCCCTCGGCTTACTTAAGTCTCTTCGCCATCGTTCTAAAATTTCCTTGACCTTTCGAGAAAAGGTTTCGCGGCAGCAGAGGAAAAAAGAGTAAAAATCAGCAGCCCGCAGCCCGCCCTTTTTTGGCCGCCACCGCTTGCCGAGCCGCCCGGGCCACGTCCTCGGCAGTCAGGCCGTAGGCGCGCAGAAGCTCGGCCGGGGTCCCGGATTGCCCAAACTGGTCGCGAATGCCCACCATCCGCAGCGGCACCGGGCACTCCTCGCCCAGCACCTCCGCCACCGCGCTGCCCAGTCCACCGATGACGCTGTGTTCCTCGGCCGTGACCACAGCCCCCGTCTGGCGGGCCGCGGCCACCACCGCCTCCCGGTCCAGGGGCTTGACTGTGCTCATGTTCAGGACTCGGGCCTCAATGCCCTCGCCGGCCAGCTCCTTCGCCGCCTCCAAGGCGGCCGCCACCATGATCCCGCAGGCGACGATGGCTACGTCCTTCCCCTCGCGCAGAAGGGCCGCCTTCCCCAACTGGAAGCGGTACCCCTCGTCGAAGAGCACCGGCACCTCGCTCCGCCCCAGGCGCAGGTAGACGGGGCCGGGGTGGGCGGCCGCGGCCTCTACAGCCTGCTCCGTCTCCACAGCGTCAGCAGGGACGATCACCACCAGGTGCGGAATGACGCGCATGAGAGCGATGTCCTCCACCGACTGGTGCGACGCCCCGTCTTCCCCTACCGTGATCCCGGCGTGGGTGGCCGCAATCTTGACGTTCAGCCGGGGATAGGCGATGGAGTTGCGCACCTGCTCCCACGCCCGGCCGGTGGCAAAGATGGCAAAGGAGCTGGCGAAGGGGATCTTTCCCGCCGCCGCCAACCCGGCCGCCGTTCCCATCATGTCCTGCTCCGCCACTCCCATCTCAAAGAACCGTTCCGGAAACTCCCGGGCGAAATCGATGGTCCGGGTGGACTTGGAGAGGTCGGCGTCCAGGACCACCACCTCCGGGCGAAGGCGGCCCAGTTTGACCAGGGCCCGGCCGTACGCGGCCCGGGTAGAGATCAGTTTAGCGCTCATGGCCGCACCGCCTTTCCCAGCTCCGCCAGGGCGCGCTCCACTTCTTCACCCTTGGGTGCCGTCCCGTGCCAGTCCACTTTCCCTTCCATGAAGGAAACCCCTTTCCCTTTCACTGTGTGGGCAATGATGGCTCCCGGCCGGCCTTTGCTCCGGCGCGCCTCCTCCAGCGCCCCGACTATCTCCTGCCAATTGTGGCCGTCGATCTCCCATACCCGCCACCCAAAGGCTTCCAAGCGGCGGGCCAAGTCCTGCACGGACTTGACCTCCCGCACGTCCCCGTCGATCTGCAGGCGGTTGTAATCCACGATAGCCGTCAGGTTGTCCAGCTTTCGGTGGGCCGCTGTCATCACGGCCTACCACACCTGCCCCTCCTCGGTCTCCCCGTCCCCCAGGAGGGCGTAGACCCGCCAGTCCTTCCCGTCCAGCTTGGCCGCCAAAGCCATCCCATTGGCGATGGAGAGCCCCTGGCCCAGGGAACCGGTGGAAGCCTCCACCCCGGGCAGGCGCTTCATATCCGGGTGCCCCTGCAGCCGGGAGCCAAAGCGGCGCAAGGTCAAAAGCTCCTCCACCGGAAAGTAGCCGCGCTCCGCCAGCACCGCATAGAGGGCCGGGGCGGCGTGCCCCTTGGCCAGGACCAAGCGGTCCCGATCCGGCCACTGAGGGCGCTGCGGGTCAACCCGCATGATCAGAAAATAAAGGGCCACCAGGAGATCCGTCGCCGAAAGGGAGCCGCCCGGATGGCCCGAACCGGCAGCCCCCGTCATGGTAATGATGTGCCGCCGCACCGCCAGCGCCTTTTCCGCCAGGTACTGCACTTCTTCCGCCGTCAAGGCCAACTTCCGCTGCCTCCTTTGCTCCGCCTTTTACCCGCCCGTCGCCTCCAGCTTGAAACCTTCCCCCAAGACCTCGTGTGCCTCGCTGATCACCACGAAAGCCCGCGGGTCTTGGGTGAGCACGATCTCTTTCAGCTGGGCGATCTCAGAGCGGGCTACGATGACCAGCAAAACCCGGCGCTCCTGCCCGGTGTAGGCTCCCCACCCCTGCAGGATGGTGGCCCCGCGGCCCAGCTCGTGCAGGACCCGCCGGGCAATCTCCTCCGTCCGGTCTGAGATAATGTAGGCCGCCTTGGCGTAGATCATGCCCTCCTGCACCACGTCGATGGTCCGCGAGGTGAGGAAAAGGGTGATCAACGCGTATAGGGCCAGTTCGGCAGAGCGAAAAGCGATTCCTGCCAGAAGAATAATGCCGAAGTCGATGCAGAGAAGAGCCTGTCCGACGCTGGTCTTGAGGGAGCGGTGCACCAAGGCCGCCGCCAGGTCCGTCCCCCCGGTAGAACCCCGCCACTTAAGGGTGATCCCGATGCCCACCCCGGAGAGGATCCCCCCGTAAAAGGAGGCCAGCAGGGGATCGAGGGTCAAGGGCGGCAGGAAGGCCAAAAGATCGGTCGCGATCGAGAGGGCCACCGTACCGAAGAGGGTGCGCACCACGAACTCATGTCCCAGCATGCGCAGGCTAGCCCACAAGAGCGGTAGGTTGATGAGCAGCATGATGAAGCCTACCCCGGCGCCGGTCCAGTAATGGATGACCGTGGCCAGGCCGCTCACGCCCCCGGCGGCAATGCGATTGGGCACCAGAAATAAATCTAAACCCAAAGCTGTCAAGACGGCTCCCAGCAGAATGGCCGCGTAATCATAAAGAAGTTTGCGCCGCACTGCACCGCCCCCTTCATTCTCTTCCCGCCCAGCGCTCCCGCAGCACCCACCAAACGAAGACCGGCAGCGCCAGAACCCGCCGCCACCGGCGCGGCTCC
>JASBVW010000092.1 GCA_029961005.1 Bacillota bacterium | reverse complement strand
GCACGATCCTCCCGTCGATCAGGCCAGGCCCTTCCCGGCCGGAGAAATTGGCCACCATGTGCCCCAAGGCGCCGAAGATGCGGGTAGCGGGTTCATAAAAGGTCAGGGTACCCACCCCGGCCGCCGGGTCGTCTAAAAAGACGCCGATCCGGTACACTTCCTCCCCCTCCTCCCCGGGAGCGCCCGACGCCTTACGCTCCAAGCGCACGGGACGAACGCGGAAAGTCAAAAAGCGCTGCCCCCTCCGCACCTGGATCCGCACCGGCCGTCCCTCCCGGCCGCAGCGGTCGACCAGCCGTCCCACTTGTTCCGCAGAGTAGATAGCCTCCCCATCCAGGTGAGTCACCAGGTCTCCCACCTTTAGACCGGCTGCGCGCGCTGGATAAATCGCTCTGCCCCGGGGACCGGGCAAGGGGGAGAAACCGCTGACAATGAGGCCTTGAGGAGCCAGGAGCACGCCGATGGAGTGGCCGCCGGGGACGACCCTGACCGGGGGAACCACCTCCAAAACCCGCTCTGGGAGCGGAATGAGGCCAAAGAGCCGCACCGCCACCCGCACCCGGCCTTGTTTCAAGGGAGTGAGGGCAAGGATCTCCCGCCGCTTCAGGCTCAGCGGGCCCCGGCCCGACCGGTGGTTGAACAGGATCTTCCCACCCTCTTCCGGCCAGCTCACGCTCAGAGTGACCGGCAGCCCCACCCGAAAATACTCGCTCTGCCCTTCCACCAGGTGCAAATAGGAAGGAAGACCCAGGCGGGCCTCCACATACCGGTGCGCCAGGGTAAAAATGGCCAAAAAAAATAGGAGTAGAGCAGCGTAGCGATAGGGTCGGCGTCGCATGGACAGCACCCGCATCCTCTCCTGGCATCGCAACCTGAGCTTAGCGTTCCCTCTACCCCTTTTAAATATGCGACTTGACCTGCTCCGCCAAGGCCATCATCTCCTCGGCGTGGCTCTTGGTCACCTCCGTCACCTTGGCCCCTCCCAGGAGGCGAGCCAGCTCCTGAACCCGTTCCTCGCGCCGCAGGAGCCTGGCCGTCACCCTGGTCTCTCCTCCCTCCACCAACTTTTCCACAAAGATGTGCTGATCGGCCATGCTGGCGATCTGAGGCAGGTGAGTCACGCAGATCACCTGCCGGGTCCGCGCCAGAAGGGCCAGCTTTTCTGCCACGGCCTGGGCCGTGCGCCCGCTGATGCCCGCGTCCACCTCGTCAAAGATCAAGGTCGGGATCTCGTCCTGTTCCGCCAGGAGCGTCTTCAAGACCAGCATGACCCGGGAAAGCTCCCCTCCAGAGGCTATCTTGGCCAAAGGGCGGGGTTCTTCGCCGGGATTGGCCGAAAGGAGGAATTCTAAGCGGTCCAGGCCATGGCTCCAGATCTGCCAGCGCCGCCCGTTGATCTGAACGGAGGCTTCGCTGCCTGTTGCCTCCAGCCACTGGGAAGAGACGACAAAGACGCTGCGCGGCATGTTCACATCCGCCAGAGCCTGCACGACCTGCTCGGCCAGCCGCTGCCCGGCCTTGCGCCGAGCCGCCGAGAGCGCCTCTGCGGCCTGAACCAGCTCCTCCTCCACTGCCTGGAGCTTCTTTTGCACCTCTCCCCGCCGTTCATCCCGCCTGGCCAGGGCCTCCAGTTCGCCCTGCACCTTTTGCCGGTAAGCCAGCACGTCTTCCAACGCCGGCCCGTACTTCCGCTTGAGGCGAGAGAGGAGGTCCAGGCGTTCTTCAATCTGCGCCAGCCGAGCGGGATTGGCCTCAATCCGGTCGCGGTAGGCAGCCACGGAGCGCGCCGCTTCCTCCACCTCACACCGCGCCGCTTGGAGAAGTTGACTGGCTTCTCCCAAAGTGGGGTCAAGCCGCAGGATTCGCTCCAAGGCTTCCTGCGCCTCGGCCAGCTGGTCCAAGGCCGCCCGCCCGCCCTCTTCCCCTTGATACAGGAGCTGGTAAGCCGCCTGAGCATCGGCAAAGAGGCGCTCCGCATGGCGGAGGACGGTGCGCTCCTGCTCCAACTCCTCATCCTCCCCCGGGCGCAGGTTGGCCCGCTCTAGCTCTTCCCATTGATAGCGGAGCATCTCCTCCCTCCGGCTCCGCTCGGCCTCATTCTCTTCGAGGGCGGCCAGCTCCGCCCGCAGGGAACGCCAAGTCGAAAAAAGCTCCTCCACCCGCTGGCGACCCCGTTCCGTCTCCGCTCCGCCAAAAGCATCCAACAGTTCCAGCTGGCGGCTCACGTGGAGCAGAGACTGGTGCTCATGCTGCCCGTGCAGGTCCAGGAGGTACCGCCCCACCTCTTCCACCGCCTGCAGGGTCACGGTCCGACCGTTGATCCGGCAGCGGTGCCGCCCCGCTCGGGTCAGTTCTCGCGTCAGGATCAGGAGCACCTCGTCCCCCTGGCGTTCCTCCAGGCCCTGCTCGCGGAGAAAGGCCGCCGGGCGGCTCCCCGGCTCCAGGCTGAAGACCCCCTCCACCAGGGCCTCTTCACACCCGGTGCGGACCCAATCCCCCGTGGCCCGCCCCCCTAAAAGCAAGTTGACGGCGTCGATGATGATCGACTTCCCGGCCCCCGTCTCGCCGGTCAGGACGGTCAGGCCTCCCTCCAGGCGGAGATCCAAGGCCTCAATGAGCGCAAAGTTGCGGATGTGCAGCTCCTGAAGCACGCTCTTCACCTCCGCAGCTCCTGGAACTTGGCCAGAACCTCGGCCGTCGCCTGTTCAATCTCGCGGCAGGAGGAGAGCGGAGAGGGAAGGCGGACGATGACCAGAATAGAGTCGTCGCCGGCCACAGTCCCTACCACCTCCGGCCAGGCCAGTTCATCGATCACCGCCGCCACCGCATGGGCCTCCCCCGGGTGGGTCTTAATCACCACCAGATTCAAGCTGACGTCCAAAGAGACCACCGAGTCCGTAAAGCGCAGGCGGGCCCGCCGGTAAAGATCACCCGTGGTCTTCTGGGGCGGGAGGGCATAGCGGTACCTCCCCTCTTCCGTCGGCACTTTAATCAGGCGCAGCTCCTGGATGTCCCGGGAAACTGTGGCCTGAGTGACCGGAAAACCCAGAGCCCGCAACCGGTCCGCCAGTTGGGCCTGAGTTTCGATCACCTCGTCCCTGATCAGGTCGACGATGGCAGCCTGTCGCTTGGCTTTCATCCGTCTCACCTGCCCTGAGGTCCGCGGGAAAGGGCGGACTACCCCTGTCTAATCGACCGGTTGGGAGAGGCGGGAGCGCACCCGCTGGAAGAAGCCCTGGCCAGGCAGGAAGCGGACCAGACGGGTCACCTCTTCCGCGCGCCGGACGAAGACGTCCGCGCCCCCGTCCAGGTTCAAGCCCACCTGGCCATCGGCCGTCAGGCGCACCTCGTCCCGGGGGTTGCTGACGCGGATATGTACCCGGGCGTCGGGCCGCAACACGATGGGCCGCGCCGACAGCATGTGCGGGCAGATAGGGGTAAGCAGGAGGCACTCCACCTGAGGATGAATGACCGGACCCCCAGCTGCCAGGGCATAGGCCGTAGACCCGGTGGGGGTGGCCACGATCACCCCGTCCCCCCGGAAGTCCTCCACCCACTCCTCATCTACCGAAGTAGAGAGAACGGTGATGCGGGCCATGGTCCCGCGGCTGATGACCACGTCATTCAAGGCCAGGAGGCTCTGCACCCGGCCAGAGTGGTGAACTTCAGCCTGTAGCATCAGGCGGTGGTCTAACACGTACTGGCCGGACAGGAAGCGGTCCAAGGCTTCAGGGAGCTCGGAAAGCTCCACTTCGCCCAAAAAGCCCACCCGCCCTACGCGAACGCCCAAGAGGGGTAGCCCGTAAGGAGCCGCCAGGCGCGCCACGCTGAGCAAGGTGCCATCTCCGCCCAGGACCACCAGCGCCTGAGCTTTGGCGCAAAGCTCCTCCCGCCCCGCGCCTAACTCCGGTTCACCGATGGCCAAGGCTCCCTCTTTAAGTAAAAGGGGGGAGACCCCCCTGGCCTTCAGTTCCTTGACCAGCGCCGCCGCCGCCCGCACGGCCTCTTCTTTCTTTAAGTGGGGCACTATCCCCAGCCGCTCTAAATCCGCCACCCTCAGGCCGCCCCCCAATTCCTGGCCTTCCGCCCGCCTCACCGCAAAATCTCTCACGCCCACCTTTAACTTTGGTTTCCGACCTCTTTATTTCTCCGATGGGACGCCTTTCCCTCCCCCGCCTCTTCTCAACCGGGCGTGGGCCTCCGCCACCACCGCGGCGATCCGCTCCTCCAGGTCCGGCCCGGGGCAACCCTCCGGCCCCTCCCCCGGGGCTGCAAGGTGGAGGAAAAATTCGATGTTCCCCTCCGGCCCCAAAAGAGGCGAATAGGTCAGCCCCTGAACCGTGCAGCCCTCCCTTTCGGCCAGCGCCACCACCTTCTGCAGCACCTGGCGGTGGACCGCCGGATCGCGGACCACCCCTTTTTTACCCACTTGTTCCCGCCCCGCTTCAAACTGGGGTTTCACCAAGGCCACCACCTCCCGCGGAGGGGACAGGAGGGTGAGGACATGCCCCAGGAACTTTTCCAGGGAGATGAAGGAAGCGTCGATCACCGCCAAGGTGGGCGGAAGGGGCAAGTCTCGGGCCTGAAGGTAGCGAATATTGGTGCGCTCCTTGACCACCACCCGGGGATCCTGGCGGAGCTTCCAGGCCAGCTGCCCGTAGCCTACATCCACCGCATAGACCAACTTGGCTCCCCGCCGGAGCAGGCAATCGGTGAAGCCCCCGGTGGCGGCGCCTACGTCCAAGGCCACCCGCCCCTCCACCGAAACCCGGAAGGCGTCCAAGGCCCACTCCAGTTTCAGGCCGCCGCGGCTGACGTACGGGCAAGCCTCCCCCCGGAGGACGAGCTCGGCCCCTTCCTCGACCATCTCCCCGGGTTTAGTGACGGGCCGCCCGTTGACCAGGACCAGTCCCGCCATGATGGAGGCGCGGGCCCGCTCCCGGGAAGGGCAAAGCCCGCGCAGCACCAAAAGGAGATCCAACCTGCGCTTAGGCACTGCAGCCACTTCCGACGCGGGCCATTTCCCCCTTCCCCAACCAGGAGAGCACCGACCCGGCTATCCCCTGGCCGGTCAGCCCCACCAGAGCTAAAAGCTCGCTCCGCTTGCCGTGAGGGATAAACTGATCGGGCAGGCCCAGGCACAGGGTAGGCAGGTGCGCCAGCCCTTTACGCTGGAAGAGCTCCAAAACCGCCGAGCCAAAGCCGCCGCAGAGGGCGTTCTCCTCCACCGTCACCACCCGGCCGCACCTTTCCGCCACGCGGCAGAGCAGTTCTTCATCCAGAGGCTTGACAAAGCGGGCATTGATCACCGCCGCTTCGATGCCCGATTGCGCCAAGAGATCGGCCGCCTCCAAAGCGGGATAGACTTGGGAACCCACCGCCACCAGAGCCACGTCCTTTCCCGCCCGCAAAAGCTCACCCTTCCCCACCGGCAACTCCTCGTATCGGGTGGCCAGGGGAGCGCCGGGGCCCTGTCCCCGCGGATAGCGGATGGCCGCCGGCCCGGGCAGGCGCAAGGCGGTGTAGAGCATGTGCTGCAGTTCGGGTTCGTCTTTGGGCGCCATGACCACCAAGTCAGGCACGGCGCGCAGATAAGAGAGGTCAAAGGCTCCGTGGTGGGTCGGTCCGTCTTCGCCTACCAGCCCGGCCCGGTCGAGGGCAAAGACCACAGGAAGCCCCTGCAGGCAGACGTCGTGAATAATCTGATCGTACGCCCTCTGGAGGAAAGTGGAGTAAATGGCCACTACGGGGCGCATGCCTACCGCAGCCAGGCCGGCGGCAAAAGTGACGGCGTGCTGCTCGGCAATACCCACGTCGAAAAAGCGCTCTGGGCAAGCCTCGGCAAAGAAGTTCAACCCCGTGCCTTCCGGCATAGCGGCTGTAATGCCGATGATGCGCGGATCCTGCCGCCCCAGCTCCGCCAGGGTTCGGCCGAAGACAGCCGTGTAGGTGGGCTTGCCCTCGCCCCCCTCGGGCAGGCCCGTTTCCACTTTGAAGGGGCCGGTGCCGTGGAACTGGGCGGCGTTGGCCTCCGCCGGAGGATAGCCCTTGCCCTTGCGGGTCAGGACGTGGATCAACACGGGGTCGTGCCGCTCCTTGGCGTCCCGCAGCGTGGAGATGAGCAAAGGCAGGTCGTGGCCGTCGATGGGGCCGTAATACTTAAAACCCAGCTCTTCGAAGAGCATCCCCGGGATAATCAAGTGCTTCAGGCTGTCCTTCAGCCGGTGCGCCGCGCGGGCCATGGCCGGACCAATGGAGGGGATGCGCTGGAGGAGGAGTTCGATG
>JASBVW010000091.1 GCA_029961005.1 Bacillota bacterium | reverse complement strand
AGAGTTTTTGCGGACGGTCCGGGCGATGATGCGGACCGGCGTCTAGGCGCGCCCCTGCTTTGATCAGGCTCTCCACCACCTTGCGGTTGATCTCGCGCCCCCCCAGGCGGGCGCAGAAGTCCGCCGGCGAGGTGAAGGGGCCGCGCAGGCGGCGCTCCTCCACGATCGCCTGGGCCGCCCCCACCCCTACGTTGCGCACCGCCACCAGCCCAAACCTGATCCCCTCCCCTTCCGGAGCGAAGTCGACCTGGCTGTGGTTGACGTGAGGCGGCAGCACCGGCACGCCCAAGCGCCGGGCCTCGGCCACGTACTGGGCGGTCTTGTCCGCATCCCCCGCCACGCTGCTCAGAAAGGCCGCCATAAACTCCTGCGGGTAGTGGCACTTGAGATAGGCGGTCTGGTAAGAGATGAGGGCGTAGGCCGTGGCATGACTTTTATTGAAGCCGTAATTGGCAAACTCCGCCATCTGGCGAAAGACGGCCCGGGCCGTCTCTGCAGAGATGCCCCGCGCCACTGCCCCTTGCACAAAGGACTGCTCTTCCGCCTCCATGATCTCCGGCTTTTTCTTGCCCATGGCGCGGCGCAAAAGATCGGCCTGGCCCAGGGTGTAGCCGGCCATCTCCCGGGCGATCTGCATCACCTGCTCCTGGTAGATCATGATGCCGTACGTCTCCCGCAAGATGGGTTCCAAAACCGGGTGGAGGTAGGTGATGGGAACTTCCCCCCTCTTGCGCCGGGCATATTCGGGTATGAGAGCCAGGGGACCGGGGCGCCCCAGGGCCAGGATGGCCACCAGCTCCTCGAAGGAGCTGGGCTGGACCTCGGCCAATATCCCTTGGAACATCCGGCTCTCCAGTTGAAAGACCCCCACTGTGTACCCTTCGGTCAGGAGCCGGTAAACCTCCGGATCGTCCAGGGGAAAGTCGGCAGGGTTCGGCCGCCGCCCCAACTTTTGGGCAATGGCAGCGCAGGCCCGGTCCAGCACGGTCAAAGTGCGCAGGCCCAGGAAGTCCATCTTGAGGACCCCTACCTCAGTGAGGGAGTCCATGTCAAACTGAGTGGTGACGCCGCCGTCCCCCAGCTTTTGGAGGGGCACGCTCTCCACCAGGGGGGTAGCGCCGATGACCACGCCGGCGGCGTGCGTAGAGGCATGGCGCGGCATACCCTCTATGCTGCGGGCCAGATCCATGAGCTGGCGGACGGAGGGGTCCGCGTCGTACAGCTTCTTCAGCTCCGGGTTCAGCACCAGGGCCCGGTCAATGGTCATCCCGGGGTCAGGGGGCACCATCTTGGCCAACCGGTCCACCTCGGCCAGGGGACGGCGCAAGACCCGCCCTACGTCTCGGATAGCCGCCCTGGCCTGGAGCGTACCGAAGGTCACGATCTGCGCCACGCGGTCCTCCCCGTAGGTGCGGGTGACGTAGTCGATCACCTCGCCCCGCCGCTCGTAACAAAAGTCGATGTCTACGTCCGGCATGGTCACCCGCTCCGGGTTGAGAAAGCGCTCAAAGAGCAGGCCGTAGCGCAGGGGGTCCACCTCGGTGATGCCCAGAAGATAAGACACCAGGCTCCCGGCCGCCGAGCCGCGCCCCGGCCCCACCGGGATTCCCCTCTCTTTGGCAAAGCGGACGAAGTCCGCGACGATCAGGAAGTACCCTTCGTAGCCCATCTTGGCAATGACTTCCAGCTCGTACTCCAGGCGCCGCCGCACCTCTTCCGAGGCCCCGGCCGGGTAGCGCCGGGCCAGCCCTTCCTCGCACAGGCACTTCAGGTACTCCGCCGGCGTCTGTCCGGGCGGAACCCGGTAGGCCGGCAACTGGAGGCCGCCCAGCTTTAGGTGGAAGGAGCACCGCTCCGCAATCTCCAGGGCGTTGTCGTACGCCTCCGGCAGGTCGGCAAAGAGGCGGGCCATCTCTTCGGAGGAGGTGAGGTAGTAAAGGTCGGAGGGAAAGCTCAACCTTCCCGGGTCGTCGATCGACTTGCCCGTCTGAATGCAGAGCAGGCAATCGTGGGCCGCCGCATCCTGGCGCCGGAGGTAGTGTACGTCGTTGGTGGCCACCAGCGGGGAATCCAGGCGCCGCGCCAGCTCCCAAAGTCCCCGGTTCACCTCCTCCTGCCCCGGGGCGCCGTTGCGCTGGAGCTCCAGGTAGAAGTTCTCCTTCCCCAGGACCTCCCGGTAAAATCCGGCCAGGTGCAGAGCCTCGTCCCAGCGCCCTTTGAGCAGGAGAGCCGGTATTTCCCCGGCCAGGCAGGCCGTCAGACCGATGAGGCCGCGGCTGTGCTCCGCCAGCAACTCCTTGTCTATGCGCGGCTTGTAATAAAAACCTTCCAAAAAGGCAGCCGTCACCAGCCGCAGGAGGTTTTTGTAGCCTTCTTCGTTTTGGGCTAAGAGGACCAGATGGCCGGCCACTTCGTCCGGCCGGCCCATCCTCTCCAGACGGGACCTGGGGGCCACGTAAACCTCGCACCCTATGATGGGCTTGACCCCCGCCTCGTCCGCCAGCCGGGTAAACTCCACCGCGCCGTAGAGCACGCCGTGGTCGGTCATAGCCACCGCTGGCATGCCGTCCTGGGCCACCGCCTCCACAAGCTCCGGCAGGCGGCAAAAACCGTCCAGGAGCGAATACTGCGTGTGCACGTGCAAATGGACAAAAGGTCGCCTCTTCATGGCCACACCCGACCCCGCCTTCAGGCTGGTTCCACTACCCTCTGGATCCTGGCTCCCAGGCAGCGCAGCTTTTCGTCCAGCCGCTCGTAGCCCCGGTCGATGTGTTCCACGCCGGAGATCTCGGTGGTGCCGGAGGCCGCCAGGCCGGCCAGGAGCAAAGCCGCCCCGGCCCGGAGATCGGTGGCTTCCACCGGCGCGCCGGTCAGCCTCTCCACCCCCCGGACGATGGCGGTATCGCGCTCCACCTTAATGTCGGCCCCCATCCGCCGGAGCTCGTCTACATACCGGAAGCGGTCAAAGATGGTCTCCCGCACGATGCTGGTCCCCTCGGCCACCGACATCAGGGCGACAAAGGGTTGCTGCAGGTCGGTGGGAAAGCCGGGGTAGGGAGCCGTCTCCGCGTCCACCGCCCGCGGCCTGCCCTGCGCCACCACGTGCAGCCGCGTGGGCTCCTCCTCCACCTTCACCCCCGCCTCTTGGAGGTTCAGAACCGCGGCGCGCACGTGCTCCGGCACCACGTCTTCTACCCACACGTCGCCCCCCGTGATGGCGGCAGCGATCATGAGAGTCCCCGCCTCGATGCGATCCGGGATGATGGTGTATTCCGTTCCGGAGAGGCGCGGCACGCCCTCGATCTTGATCACGTTGGTCCCGGCTCCGCGGATCTTGGCCCCCATCCCGTTGAGGAAGATGGCCAGGTCCACCACCTCCGGCTCCTTGGCGGCGTTCTCCAGGACGGTAGTCCCCTCGGCCAGAGAAGCCGCCAGCATCAGGTTAATGGTCGCCCCTACGCTGGAGCGATTAATAAAGATCTTGGTCCCGGTCAAGCGCCTGGCCTCGGCCTGCATCAACCCGTGGGCGATATTGACCTCCGCCCCCAGAGCCTGAAAGCCTTTAATGTGAAAATCCACCGGCCGCGAACCCAAGGAGCAACCGCCGGGCAGCGGCACCTCCGCCTTGCCCAGCCTGGCCAGGAGCAGGCCCGCCACATAAAAGGAGGCCCGCATGCGCCGGACCAGCTCATAAGGAGCCTGAAACCCGTTCAGGGTGCTGCCGTCGATGACCGCCTCGTTGCGGTCCGGGCGGAACTCCACCTTCACCCCCAGGGCGCGCAGGATCTCGCCAATGGTATGGACGTCGATTTCGTCCGGAACGTTGTGCAAAAGGCACGGCCCTTCAGCCAGGGCAGCGGCCACAATCAACGCCAGCGCGCTATTTTTGCCCCCGCTGACCTGGACATGCCCGTGCAGGGGGACTCCCCCTTCCACCACGAGCTTTGACACCTTACAGGAGCCCTCCTCATTTATTGAGATAATGGCGGAGCAGGACTTCCAAAAGCTCGTCCCTCTCCAGGCGTTTGATCAAGGTGCGGGCGTTGTTGTGGCTGGTGATGTAGGCAGGATCACCGGAGAGCAGATAACCCACTAGCTGGTCAATGGGGTCATAACCCTTTTCCGCCAGGGCTTGATAGACGTGCTGGAGTATCTCCCTCGCTTCCGCTTCCCGACCCTCCAGGGCGCGAAAGACGACGGTGCGATCGCCTTGTTCCATCCCCGCTCACCTCACTTTTTCACCTGCGGGTACACTCTAGACTATTGGCCATCGCGAGCAATTGTTCCTGCCGAAGCCAGGTTGTCAATAAACCGGAGAAAGGGGAAAATAAGGAAAGAGAGGCCTCTGCCTCTCTCGGCGGTTCCGCAGTAAAGCCCGCTCGCCCGCCTGGGTCAGGTCAGTATCCCGTCGTGCACCTCGTAACTCCAGTTCAGCCCGTTGTTGTTGTCCCAGTGGTCGGCGTCGTCCCGAAAGCAAAAGTTCAGGCGGGTATTGGTCCCCACCGGCAGCTCCGCCAGCCAGGTATTGGCTCCTACCTTGCGCATGGGCACGTCCCGGACTTCCTGCCAGGCCCGGTTGTCTCCGTAGCCGGCGTGGAGATAGATTTGCCGCGCCCCGTTTTTGGCCAGGAGCCCGTTGTATTTCACGGTCACCGTATCGCCGGCCGTAATCGGAGTTGGTTCTACCTCAATGCCGAATTCCTCGTTCACCCCGGGAGCAGCCGCCCTGCCCCTGGTCTTTTTGGCCGCCCAACTAAAGAACTCGAACATAGCCACCCCTCCTCTTCTCTTTCCTACCCGGCGGGAAAGCCGCACCGGTGACAACGGCCGACGCGCTTTCTACGCCCTTAGTCTGTGGAAGAGGGAGAGGCAATATAAGAGCATTTTGCGGCAGCGGAGTCTCTCCACAGGGGCAGGCACCAGCCTTTGGCGGAGGTCAACGCCCCCCGCCCTGCTGGTGTTTCAGCTCGGCCAGGTAGGCGGACCAGCCCTTCCGCTCCAGCGCCCGGGCCTTTTCTTCGACCCGCTCGGCCATTTGGGTGCGCAGGCGGCGCAGGCGCTCCTTCACCTCGGGCCGGCTTTCCGCCACCACTTGAGCCGCCAAAAGACCGGCATTGCGGGCAGCGCCGATGCCCACCGTAGCCACCGGCACCCCGGGCGGCATCTGAACCATCGAGAGCAGGGAGTCGAGCCCCCCTAAGGAGGCCGTGGGCACGGGCAACCCTATCACCGGCAAAAGGGTCTGGGCGGCCACCACACCCGGCAGGTGGGCCGCTCCGCCGGCGGCAGCGATGATGACCACAAGCCCCCGCTCTTCCGCCGAGGCCGCGTACTCCCGTACCCGCTCCGGCGTGCGGTGGGCGGAGGCAATGGTCAGCTCAAAGGGAATCTCCAGCTCCTCCAGCACCGCGGCGGCCTCCTGCACCGCCGGCAGGTCTGAGTCGCTCCCCAGGACAATCCCGACCAGAGGCTTTGCTTCCGCCATGGGTGCTTCTACCTCCTCCGGAGGGCAAAGTTACAGATGGCGCGAACCCCGGCTCGTCAAGGGGATCTTCTGCCGGCAGAGGGGGCACTCCTCCGGGGGCCAGGCCGCGATCTGCAAGGTCCACAGGGCCCGGTAAGGGACGCCCAGGTTCGCCCGCCCGCCGCTGCGGTCCACCAGCACACCCACCCCGACCACCTCCGCCCCTAAGCGCCGGCAGAGCTCCACCACCTCGCGGGCCGAGGAACCGGTGGTGAGGACGTCCTCCACCACCAGCACCCTCTCCTGCGGGCGCAGGGCAAACCCGCGGCGCAGGGCCATGACGCCTTGCTCCCGTTCCGTGAAGAAGAAGCGCACTCCCAGCTGGCGCGCCACCTCGTACGCCAGGAGCATTCCCCCCGTCACGGGCCCCACCACCGTCTCCACGCCGGCCCCGCGGAAGAGGCGGGCCAGCTCCCCGCACAGGCGGGTGGTGTGTTCGGGGTGCTGGAGCACGCTGAACTTCTCCAGGTAGGCGGGGCTGTGCAGCCCCGAGGTGAGGAGGAAATGCCCCTCCAAGTAGGCCCCGCTGCGGCGAAAGATCTCCTCCACCTCCGCCGCCCCCAGCCCCGCTTCCGCCGGCTGCTGAGTCCGGCCCCAGTCTTCCCCCGGCTCAGGCATGGCCATTCCCCCCAATCTCTCCTTTTGCCGGCGCAGCGCCGGCGCGGCCGGGCAGGGCGGCCCCCCGCAACTCCCGCAGGTGGGGGACCCCCTCCTCGTCCAAAAAACGGCTCAGGCCGTCCACGATCTCCACCAGTGCCGTGGGGCGGATA
>JASBVW010000090.1 GCA_029961005.1 Bacillota bacterium | reverse complement strand
CCCCCGTACCTCCAGCGCGGCCAAAAAGAAAGGGGTTCCTCCCAGGCGACCCAGTTGTTGGCGTAATACCTCCTCCCTCAGCGGGTGGCGGAGGGCCCTCTGCGCGCGAAACTCCGTCTCTGCCTTCGCGGCCCTCCCCTCCGGGTCCCAGAGCGTCAGGCGCAGGGGCTCCCCTTCCGCCACCTCGACTAAAGCCCGGAGAGGGAGAGGATGCCTCTCCCGGCCTTCCCGCCAGGTCTCCTGGGCCTTTTGGAGCAGGCTGGCGTCGGAGGTGCGAAAGACCCGGTCGCCGGGGCTCACCGCCCCCTCCAGGGGGAAAGAGGCTATCTCCCCCGCCCGCGCCTCCTCCGCCCCGCTCCAGCCGGCGCCGCCCACCCCCGGACGGCGCACCGCCAGGTCCCGCACCACGGCGGCGGCCCGTCCGCCCCGGCTCACCCAGACCTCCACGCCATCCCCGACGGCCAGGTCCTCCTCCAACCGGACCTGCACCCGCCGCCGGTCCGGGTCGTAGCGCTCGACCCGTCCAACCAATAAGCCCCGGTTACTGGGGCGCTGGTAGCTCATGAGCTCCCGCCCCGGATTGCCCAGGAAATACCCGGTGGTAAAGCCGCGATTAAAGATCTGGGCCAGGTCCCGCAGCTCCTCCGGGGTAGGCCGGGCCTCCTTCCCTTCCCGCCAGCGGTCCAGTACAGCCCGATAGATCCGCACCACCGTGGCCACGTACTCCGGGCGCTTCATGCGCCCTTCGATCTTGAGGGCGCGCACCCCCGCGGCCGCCAGGGCTGGCAGGTGCTCAACCAGGCACAGGTCGCGGGTGCTGAGGAGGTGGGCCTCCTCGCTCCCTTCCCGCTCCCTCCATGTGCGGTCGGGCGCCTCCTCCACCAGCCGGTACTTCATTCGGCAGGGCTGGGCGCACCGCCCCCGATTTCCGCTGCGGCCGCCGATGAGGCTGCTCATCAGGCACTGCCCGGAGTAACTAAAACAGAGGGCGCCGTGGACAAAGACCTCCAGCTCCAGAACCGTGGAGCGGTGTAGAGCAGCAATCTCCTCCCGGGAGAGCTCCCGGGCCAGGACTACCCGGCTGAAGCCCCACTCCTCCAGGGCTTGGGCGCCGGCGGAGTTGTGGACGGTCATTTGGGTGCTGGCGTGCAGGCGCAGCCGGGGAACAAGGCGGCGCGCCAGCCGCGCCAACCCCGGATCCTGAAGGATGACGGCGTCCACTCCCCAGCGGTACAGGTCCACCAGATAGCGGGCCGCCTCCTCCAGCTCCTCCTCTTTAACCAGGGTATTGACCGCCACGTACAGGCGACAATCCCGCACATGGGCGTATTCCACTGCCCGGGGCAGCTCCTCCGGGCCGAAGTTGGGCGCGTACTGCCGGGCGCTGAAGCGGGGGCCGCCTAGGTACACGGCCTCCGCCCCGTTCTGCACCGCCGCCACCAGGGCGGCCCACTCCCCCGCCGGCGCCACCAACTCCAGTTGTCCCGCTGCCTCCTGCTCCGCCATCTCCGCCCCTCCCGGTCCGGGCTCTCGCCGTCAAAGCCAGAGATAATTATACCACACCGTTCAGGGGAGAAACCGCCTGCACACCGGGGTCCGCACCGTCAGGGGAAAAGAGGTCAGCTCGTACCCGTCCAAATAGACCCGCAGCCGCCCCACCACCTCGCCGGGCAGGAGAGGAGCAGCGAGGCAGGCAGGAAGCTCCAGCCTGGTTTCCAGCCGTTCCACCTCAGCGGGGCGCACCACCACCACGGCGTCCCGCACCGGGGCCAGACCCACATCCGGCGCCGCGCCGTGCGCCACCGGGACCCGGGCCACCTCGTCCTCCCAGCGGCCCAGCAGGACCGGGACGAAGTTTTGGAAGCCGTAGTCCAAGAGGGCGGCGGCGTCCCGCCAGCGGTTGGCGCTGCGCAACACTACCGCGATCAACCTCCACCCGTCCCGGGTGGCCGAGGCCACCAGGCACTGGCCTGCCGCCCGCGTAGTCCCCGTCTTGACGCCATCCGCCCCCAAGAAGTACCAGAGCAGGCGGTTGGTGTTGCGCAAGTGCCTGGACCAGCCCTGTTCGTCCGCAGAGAGCTCCGCGGTCCGGCTCCGCACCAGCTCCCGGAAGCGCGGTATCTCCAGGGCCCGCCGCGTCATCAGGGCCAGATCGAAGGCCGTGGAATAGTGGAGCCGCCCCCGTTCCGGCAGACCGTGCGGGTTGGCAAAGCAGGTGTTCCAGGCCCCCAGTTCCCGGGCGCGCTGGTTCATGAGGGCCACAAAGGCCGGCACTGAACCGGCCAGCCCCTCGGCGATGGCCACCGCTGCATCGTTGCCGGATTCCAGGAGCAGGCCCTGCAGCAACTCCTCCAGGGTGAGAACCTCTCCGGGGCGCAGCCAGATGCTAGAGCCGCCTATGCGAGCTGCCCGGTGGCTGACGGAAATCTTCTGCTCCAGGTGACCCCGCTCCAGGGCCAGCAGGGCGGTCATGATCTTGGTGGTGCTGGCCGGAGGCCGCGGTTGGTGCTCGTTGCGGGCGTAGAGAACCGTGCCCGTGGAGGCCTCCATCAGTACCGCCGCCGCGGCGGAAATGCTCGGCCCCCGCTCATATCCAGAGACGTAGCGGATCGGCCAGGGAAAAGGACGGGTGGAAGCCGGCTCCACCGACCTCCAGCGCGCCACCACGGCCAGCAGAACCAGAAGGGCCAGTATTCCCGCGAGATACCGCACCGGAAAGCCCATGCCCGCTGCACTCTCCCGGGAGAATACTATGAAACCGCGGTGCTTTCATGCCCCCGGTTTTTCTTTCCCCGCTACGTAGAGGTGGCCGGCTGCGTCCAAAGTAGCCAGCAGCACCTCCTCCGCCCGGGCGTACCCTCTCCGGCCCAGTTCTTGGCGCAGCCACTCCTCATCGCGCCCCGCCAGGGCCAGAGCCCGTTCGTCCACCTTCCCGTCGATAATCAGGGTGAGGGGGAGCCCGTCGTACTCCTTGACGATGCCCAAGTCCTCCGGCGTCACCGGGCGCTTGTGAGACTTCAAGAGCACGCTGAGCTGGCCGTTGTCCTCCAGAATGGCGTACTCCACGTCGGCCAGGTTGGCCACCCCCTGCTGGCGGAGGCTGGCCAAAAGGTCGTCCAGGTTATAGCGGGTGCGCCTGAGGTTGCGCTCATTGATGGCCCCGTTTTGGATGACGATGGTAGGGCTTCCGCTGAAGAGGACGCGTAGAGTCCGGCTCTTGAGGGAGAGGTAAGCCACCGCCACCTCGGCGGCGATCAAGGTCGCGATGGGGAGCATACCGTGGGTAAGGGGAATGCGGGGACTTTGCAGGGGAATGGCCGCCAATTCGCCCACCATGACGGAGACCACAAAGTCAAAGGGGGAGATCTGCCCCAGCTCCCTCTTCCCCGCCAGGCGCAAAGCCACAAAAACAAAGAGGAACATGGCCAGAGTCCGCACCACGATGGCCGCGTGGTACCACATGGCGCTTCACCCCCGGCCCTAGTATCCCCTATCTCCGCTGGGCCTTTCTCTCCAAGCGAGCCAAAAGCTCCGTCAAGGGCAGCGTATTCAGCACGTGGCGCGCCCCGATCCAACCCCGGCGGGCGGTAGCCACCCCGTACTCGATATAATCCAACTGGTCCACGGCGTGGGCATCGGTGTTGATGACCAAAGCCACCCCCGCCTCCGCCGCCCGGCGGGCCATCAGGTCAGTCAAGTCCAGCCGGTCCGGGAAGGAGTTGATCTCCAGGGCGGTCCCCGTCTCCGCGGCCAGGGCGATCACCCGCTCCAGGTCCAGAGCGGAAGCCTCCCGCTGCCCCAAAAGGCGCCCGCTGGGATGGGCCAGGATGTCTACGTGCGGGTTCCGGAGGGCGCCTTCCACCCGCCGCCACAGCTGTTCGGCCTCCTGTTTCAGCCCCGTGTGCACCGAGGCCACCACCACATCCAGCTCGGCCAGCACCTCGTCCGGCAAGTCCAGGCGCCCGTCGGCCAGGATGTCCACCTCCACCCCCTTGAGCAGGCGCACGCCTCCCCGGGCGTTGAGGGCATCGATCTCCTCCCACTGGGCGCGGAGCCTTTGCACGTCCAGCCCCCGGGCGATCCCCAGCGACTTGGAGTGATCGCATATAGCCAGGTACTCGTAGCCGCGGGCAGCCGCGGCGGCCTTTAAATCCTTCAGGGCCGCCGTCCCGTCGCTCCAGCGCGAATGGACGTGCAAGTCTCCCCGCAGCTCTCTTCGCTCGATGAGGACGGGCAGGGCGCCGGCCCGGGCCGCCTCGATCTCCCCCCGGTCCTCCCTCAGCTCCGGTTCAATGAAAGGCAAGCCCAGGGCCCGGTACAGGTCGGCTTCGCTCTCCGCCGGCACGGGCTTTTCCTCTGGCAGGGCGAAGAGGCCGTATTCGTTCAACTTATACCCCTTCTCCTGCGCCAGGCCCCGCAGCCGGATGTTGTGCTCTTTGGAACCGGTGAAGTACAACCAGGCCGGAGCAAACTCCTCCGGCCGCACCACCCGCAGGTCCATCTGAAAGCCGCCGCGGTGCAGGACACTGGCCTTCTTCTCCCCCTGCGCCAGGACCTCGTCCCCCACCGGTAGGCGGGTAAAGAAGGCCATGACCGGCGCAGCATCCTCCGCGGCCACCAGGAAGTCGAGGTCACCTACGGTATCGCGCCGGCGCCTGGCACTGCCAGCCAGCTCCGCCCGCCGGACGCCGGGCAAGCCGGCCAAGGCGGCTCTGATCTCTTCCCCGATCGGAAGCACCACACCCAGGGGAACCCTGGCCGGCCGCTCCCGCAGTCGCTGGATCCCCTGCAGGATGTTGAGCTCCACTTTGGCTCCCACGCCCCGCAGCTCCCGGAGGCGCTGAGCGCGGGCCGCCTCTTCCAAAGCAGCTATGCTGTCGATCTTCAGCTCCTCATAAAAAAGGCGAGCCAGGCGCGGCCCCACTCCAGGAATGGCCAGCATCTCTTTCAACCCGGGAGGAACCTGGGCCCGCAGCCGCTCCAGGTAGGCCAGCCGCCCTGTGGTGACCAATTCCGCGATCTTCCCGGCGATGGCCTCCCCGACCCCGGGAACCTCCCGCAGGCTTCCTTCAGCCACCAGCTCCCCGATCGGGCGGTCCAGGGCCTCCAGCGAGCGGGCCGCACGCCGGTAAGCCCGGGCCTTAAACGGATTCTCCCCTGCCAGCTCCAAGAGGTCGGCGATCTCCTCCAGTATCCAGACCACCTCATAGTTCTTCACGGCGCAGCCCCTCCCAAAGAGGCAAGGATCGGTTCGGGCTCGCGGGGGGAAAGGTCTGCCGGGGAGAAGTCCGCGGGGGAGAAACCTGCGGCACCAGCCGCTCCAGCTCCCCTGACAGGAGGGGGGCTGCCGCCAGGAAGGTGGGAGCCAGCCGGGACGTAGCCAGAGCTTGCTGCGCCGCCGCCAAGGGCAGGCGGGCCAAGACCCACACCAAGAGCGTGACGATGAGGGCACCTTTTACCAAGCCGAAGGCCGCCCCCGCCAGGCGATTCAGGAGGGAGAGCGGCGCCAGCTCGGCCATCATGTCCCACAGTTGATTGACCAGGGCGATCAGCAGTGCTACTCCGGCCGCGATCGCCAGAAAGCCCACCAAGATCCAGAACGAATCCGCCAGGTGAAGGTACGCGCCCCACCGCGCCCTCAGGGCTTCGCCCACCGCAGCAGCGTAGTGGAAACCCAGCCCCATCAGCAACACCACGCCCGCCAGGTCCAACACTTCCCTGACCAAGCCGCGCCAAAACCCTTTCAGGGTCAGATAGCCCAGCACCAGCAGGATGGACAGGTCCAACCAGTTCAACGCGCCCATTCGCTCTGGCTCCGAAAGAGTTTGTCGCGCTCTTCTTCCTTTCCCGCTCCCTCCAGGCTGGGAGCTAGATCGGGGCGGGCGCGCAAGAGCTCGTCGGCCAGATTCAGCGCCACCAAGATCGCCAAGCGGTGGCGCGAGACCGTGGGAAAGGCCTTAACCAGCTCCGTCATCTGACGATCCACCAGAGCGGCCACTTGTTGGATGTGGGAGACCTTGGCATCGCTCCTCAGATCGTAGATGTCGCCCGCGATCTTGACCCGCACGCGGTTATATCCGTCTTGAGGCCGGGAACCCGTGCTCCTGTGGTGCATCCCCCTGCCCTCCCGTTCGGCGGCTCTCCTGCCCTTCCTGTGTATTATTTTGGAACGCAGGGGAGAATTCCTGCCTCCCTCTACCCGCTCACCGCTGGCGCGCCCCCAACTTCTCCGCCGCAGCGGACACCATCCCCGTCAAAATCCGGTCCACTTCAGCATCGGTCAGGGTCCGGTCCGGTGCCTGGAACGAGAGGGAAAAGGCCAGGCTCTTCCGCCCCTCCT
>JASBVW010000089.1 GCA_029961005.1 Bacillota bacterium | reverse complement strand
TCATGCACGGCGGCTTTGCCGGGCACGGGGGCCTGTGGGCCATTCACTACGCCTTGCGCTGGATCGTCGTGACCGCCCCGGCGGTGCGGATCCCCATCAGCGCCTCGGGAGGCGCAGCTTCGGGGGAGGACGTGGTGAAGTACCTCCTGGTCGGGGCCAACAACGTCCAGGTCTGCACGGCCATCTACGTGGAAGGTTTTGAGGTCCTCCAGCGGATCAAGGCGGGGCTGGAGGAGTTCATGGCCCGCAAGGGCTACGAAAGGCTGGACGACTTCCGGGGCAAGGTCTGCGGCACCGTCCTGCCCATGCAGGAGGTGGACCGCTCCTTCAAAGTAGTGGCGGCCATCGAGGCGGAGAAGTGCACAGGCTGCGGCCTTTGTCAGCGGATCTGCCTCTTTGACGGCCCGGAGCCGCAGGGCCAGAAGTACGTCATCGGGCCGGGCTGCCGCGGCTGCGGCCTCTGCGCGGAACTGTGCCCGCCTCGGGCCATCGCTTTGGTGCCGCGGCGCGGAGGGAGTTGATATGGCGGAGCGGAGCGTCAAAGCTGCCGGGCCGGGCCTGCTGCCCCAGGGGCAACCGGACGGAGGGAGGTGAAGGGCGGTGGCGAGCGAGGCGATGCGCAGCTGCCGCGTAGTGGCTCCTCATCAGGCGGAGGTGTGCCGCGGTGAGCTCCCGGAGGTCCCGCCCGGCTGGGTCCTCTGCCGGGTGGCGGCCATGGGCATCTGCGGCACCGACGTGGAGATCTACACGGGGGAGCTTCCCTACTTGCGCACCGGAGCCGTCCGCTATCCGGTGGTGCCCGGGCACGAGTGGGTGGGCAGAGTGGCCGCCCTGGGCGCAGGCGTTACCTCCCTGGCCGAGGGGGACCGGGTGACCGGCGAAACCCACGTGGGGTGCGGCCGCTGCCCGGAGTGCCTGGCCGGGCGCTATAACCAGTGCGCTGCGCTCTTGCGGGTGGGGATTGGGGGCCTGCCGGGGGCCTGCGCCGACTACATTTTGCTGCCGGAGCAGGCCCTGCACCGCCTGCCGGACGAAGTGCCGGACGAGCAGGCCATCTTGATCGAGCCGTCCACGGTGGTCCACCGCGCCTTACTCCGGGCGGAGTTTGCCGGCGGGGAGCGGGTGATCATCTTCGGCCCGGGGACCCTGGGGCTTTTGGGCATCAGCCTGGCCCGGGCCCTGGGGGCGGCGGAGGTGGTCCTGGTGGGCACGCGCCGGGAGCGCCTGGAGCTGGGCCGGCGTCTGGGGGCGGACCGGACGGTGAATCTGCGGGAGGAGGGGGCGGCCCTGGGGAAACTGGCCGGCTGGGCGGACGTGGCCCTGGAAGCCAGCGGCTCTCCCGAGGCCTTCAGCGCAGCCCTTGCCGCGCTGCGCCCGGGCGGGCGGCTCAGCCTGGTCAGCCTGTACCGCGCTCCCCTGGCGGGCCTGGATCTCAACCCGCTGGTGGCGCGCAATCTCAAGGTGGCCGGGAGCCTGGGCAGCCCCGGGCTTTGGCCGCAGACCATCCGGCTGTGGGCGGCGGGGCGCATCCGGGCCGAAGGCCTGGTCACTCATCGGTTTGACCTGGAGCGGGCTCCAGAAGCCCTGGCAGTGGCGGCGGCCCGCAGCGGCGGAGCGATCAAGGTGGCCGTGGAGATGGAGAGGAGGTTGTAGAGGCGCATGGGGGGAGACGGTCGGGCTGCCGTGGGAGGCGTTGTAGAGCGCATCGTGGAGGCGGGAATCATCGCCATTCTCCGGGGTCTGGCGGGTCGGGACCTGGAGCGGGCGGTGGATGCCCTCCTGCAGGGCGGAATAGAGGTCTTGGAGGTGGCTCTTAACACCCCCCGGGCCCTGGAAGCCGTGTCTAGCCTCTCCCGCAACCTGGCCGGGCGGGCCCTGGTGGGGGCCGGGACCGTCCTGACGGCGGAGGAGGCCTGCGCTGCGGTTCGGGCCGGGGCCGCCTTCCTCCTCACCCCCCACGTGGACGAGGCGGTAATCCAGGCCGGACAGCGGGAGGGGGTACCGGTGCTGGCGGGGGCCCTGACACCCACCGAGATCGTGCGGGCGTATCGCGCCGGCTCTCCCCTGGTGAAGCTCTTCCCCGCCGGCAGTCTGGGGCCGCGCTACCTGGCCCTACTCCGCGGCCCCCTGCCGCAAATCCCGCTGGTCCCGGTGGGGGGAGTGGACGAGACTAATGCTGCCGCCTTCTTCGAGGCCGGAGCGGCGGCCCTGGGGATCGGCGGTTCCCTGGTGGATAGAGCGGCGGTGCGGGAAGGCCGGCTGGAAGTGCTCCGTGAGAAGGCGCGCCGGTTGACCGCCCTGGCCGCGGAGAAGAGAGCCTTGCGTTGTCCCAGGGGTGGGGAGGGATGAACGGGGAAGTGGCAGGCAAACGGGGGAGGAGGAGCGAGGCACTAAGGCTATAAACCAAAGGGAGGCTGAGGCGCATGAGGAGGACGATGGTGCGCGTTTGGGCGGTGTTGCTGGTCTTGGCTCTGCTCTCCATTCCGGCCCTGGCGGCTGCGCCGGGGGCCAATTACACCGTCGACGCCAGCAAGTACAAGAAGGCTCCGCCCTACGTGGTGGCCCTCTCGAACATTTCGCTGGTCAACGACTTCCGAGTAGCCACGGTGGAGGAGTTCAAGGCTGAGGCTGCCAAGCACCCAGACCTCATCAAGGCGGTCTACGTCACCGATGCCGGCGGCAGCATCGCCAAGCAGATCGCCGACATCGAGGACCTGATCGCCAAGAAGGTGGACCTGATTCTGGTCACGGCCACCTCCCCCACGGCCATTTCGCCGGTGGTGGAGAAGGCGGTAGCGGCGGGCATCCCCGTGGTGACCTTCGACAACGTGGTCGAGACCGACAAGGTGACGGTGAAACTGGTGGCGGACCAGGAGGAGCTGGGGGCTGCCCTGGCGGAGTTTCTCTGCAAGGAGCTGGGCGGCAAGGGCAAGATCGTGGCCCTGTGCGGCATCCCGGGCACCTACTCGGCCATCCACCGGTGGGAAGGGGCGCAGAAGGTCTTCGCCCGTTATCCCGGGATCAAGATCGTAGGACAGGCCTGGGTGGACTGG
Organism: Bacillota bacterium; assembly: GCA_029961005.1. Taxonomy (GTDB): domain Bacteria; phylum Bacillota; class UBA5301; order JASBVW01; family JASBVW01; genus JASBVW01. The sequence continues at coordinate 3,302 of JASBVW010000089.1, read as the reverse complement.
GCGTACGACAAGGGTAAGCGCGCGGCGGAGAACTTTCTGGCTGCCCATCCGGACCTGGACGGGATCTGGACCGACGGCGGTCCCTCGGGCTTCGGTGCCCTGCAGGCAGTGGTGGAGCGCGGCGGCCGCTTGATCCCTGTTACCGGGACCGGAACCAACGGCTTCCTGAAGCTGTGGACCCAGCTGAAGCCCAAGGGGTTCCGGACCCTGGCGGTGCACGAGCCGCCCTCCGACTCGGCGGTGGCCCTGCGCCTGGGCCTGAAACTCCTGCAGGGGCAGCCGGTGAAGCACATTGAGACCATGCCGCTCTTCTACATCACGCAGGAGAACGTGGATCAACTGGTGCGGCCCGACCTCTCTGACGGTTTCTGGGCCTCCACTACCCTGCCGGAGGAGACCATCCAGCGGATTTGGGGCAAGAAGTGAGCCCCGGAACTAGATTTTGCGGATCGGTCCCCGCCGCTTCACCTGCCAGCCGCTGGCGGCGGGGACCGGCCTCCGCGGTGAGCGAGGTCGAGGCCCTTGACCGCAAGCCCTTTTTTGGAGATGAAAGGTATCACGAAGCGCTTCCCGGGCGTGGTGGCGCTGCAGGAGGTGGACTTTGCCTGCCGCCTGGGGTCCGTGCACGCCCTGGTGGGGGAGAATGGCGCCGGTAAATCGACGTTGATCAAGGTGTTGGGCGGAGTTTACCAGCCGGATGCCGGCGAGATCAGGCTGGACGGCCGGGCTGTCCAGATCAACCACCCCGACAGGGCGGCTCGCTTGGGCATCTCCGTCATCCACCAGGAGCTGAACCTGATTCCCGCCTTTACCGTGGCCCAGAACATCTTCTTGGGGCACGAGCCGCGGGGGCCCCTGGGGTCGGTGGACCGGCGCCGGGCGGAGGAAGAGGCGCGGCGGCTTTTGGACCTGGTGGGGGTGGAGGTGGACCCGGACGATCTGGTCTCCGAGCTGAGCCTGGCCCAAAAGCAGATGGTGGAGATCGCCCGCGCCCTTTCCCGCGACTCCAAGGTCATCGTCATGGACGAGCCCACGGCGGCCCTGAACGGCAACGAAGTGAGAAAGCTCCTGGAGCTGATCCGGCAGCTGGCCCAGCAGGGGCGAGGAATCATCTTCATCTCTCATCGTCTGGAGGAAGTCTTCGAGGTCAGCCAGGAGATCACCGTCCTCCGGGACGGTCGGGTGGTGGCCACCCGGCCCGCCGCGGAGTGCAGCATGGAGCTGGTGGTGCGCCTGATGACGGGCAAGGAGCATGCCACCTTCCGCATCCCCGGCCGCCGGCCGCCCGGGAAGGCGATCCTGGAGCTACGGGCTTTCTCCTCCGGCCGCTACTTCCAGGGCGTCAACCTGTGCGTGCGCGAGGGGGAGATTGTGGGGCTCATCGGACTGGAGGGCCAGGGGCAGCGCGAGGTCCTGCGGGCTCTTTCCGGCGCGCTGCCGATTACGGGGGGGCAGGTGCTGGTGGACGGCCGCCCCTGCAAGATCGCCGCTCCCCGGGACGCCATCCGCTCCGGCCTGGCCTTCGTGCCGGAGGAGCGCAAATCGGAGGGCCTCTGCCTGGTGCGGGATGTGTTAGAGAATATAGCCCTTCCTACCTTGCGGGAGCGCCAGCTCGGCGGGTTCGTGCGCCGGCGGGAGGAGCGGCGGGTGGTGCGGCGCCTGGTGGAGATGCTGCGCATTCAGCCCCCCTCGCTGGCGCAGCGCACCCATAACCTGAGCGGCGGCAACCAGCAGAAGGTGGTCATCGCCAAGTGGCTGGCCGCCCGGCCGCGCGTCCTGCTCTTCTCGGAGCCGACGCGGGGCGTGGACGTGGGAGCTAAGGAGGAGATCTACCAGCTCATGCGCCAGGTGACGGACCAAGGGGGCGGGGTGCTGATGGTCTCCGGCGACCTGGGGGAGGTCATGCGCCTCTGCGACCGCGTCCTGGTCATGTTTGAGGGGCGCGTAGTTAAGGAGTTTCCGGGCGACCGGCTGGAGCGCCAGGCCCTGATGGCCGCCCAGTGGGGCATGATGCGACCAAGAGAAGAAGGAGCGGCAGACGTCCCGTGAAGGCAAAAAGACCTGCAGTAAGGGTGCACTCCCGTGGAGAGAGGTTCCGGCGCTGGCTCCGGCGAGACCCGGCCGTGCCCATTTACCTGATCGTGCTGGTGACCTTGGCGGTGGCCTCCCTGGTGGCCCCCACCTTCCGCCAGCCAGTCAACCTGGTCAACGTCCTGGTCCAGTCGGTGGCACTGGGGCTGGCGGGCACGGCCCAGACCTTTGCTATTCTGGCCGGGGACGTGGATCTGACGGTGGGGGGTATCATCAGCCTGGCCACCGTGGCGGCAGCGAAGGCCATGGCAGACACGCCGCAGTCGATGTTTTTGGTCAGCGCCCTCATTCTTCTGGGCGGCGGGGTCCTGGGACTCATCAACGGCTTCATCATCTCGCGGGTCAAGGTAGAGTCCATGATCATCACCCTGGCCATCAACGCCGCCCTCTTTGGCGTGGCCTTGCATTTTATGCCCTACCCCAGCGGCATGGTACCCTACCGGTTTATGACGGCGGTGACCGGCCAGGTGGGTGGGGTTCCCCTGCCCGTCCTGGGGTGGGGGATCATCGTGGTGGCCTCTTGGTACGTCTTAAACCGCACCCGATTCGGCGTGCATCTGCGGGCGGTGGGAGCCGATCCGGAGGTGGCTTTCCGGGCCGGGATCAAAGTGGAACGCGTGAAGATGGCGGCCCATACCGCCACGGGCCTCCTGGCGGCGCTGGCCGGCCTGTTCCTGGCGGCCCGCATGGGCTCGGGCGACGCCACGGCGGGGGGTACCTTCGGCCTCGATTCGATGACGGCCACCATCGCCGGCGGCGCCAACTTCTCCAGCGGCGTGGGCAACGTGACCGGGACCGCGGCGGGAGCTTTCCTGATCGTGGTCTTGGGCAACATCTTCAATCAGATGGGCATCTCCACCTATTATCAGACGCTCTTTAAAGGGGCGCTCCTGGTGATGGCGGTGGCGGGAGGGGCGATCAGAAAGAGATGGCAAGAGAAGAAGTAGCGCCGGCAATGCGGCGCGTTGCGGGTTGGGTGCAGCTGGAGGAGGTTTGGCGGCGCTCCGGGGCGGCGGGGTACCTCTTCCTGGCTACAGCGGTGTTGATCCTGCTCTCGGGGTTCATCAACCCCGGCTTCGTCACACCCGTTCACCTCTTGAACCTGATGCGCCAGGCGGTGCCTCTGGGGCTGGTGGCCATCGGACAGACGCTGGCCATCCTGACGGCAGGGGTCGACCTCTCCGTAGGGTCGGTGGTAATCCTGACCAATA
>JASBVW010000088.1 GCA_029961005.1 Bacillota bacterium | reverse complement strand
TCACCCGGATGTTTGCCGTGATGCGCAAAGAATTCATCCAATTGACCAGGGATACCACGAGCCTCCGGATTATCATCATAATGCCGATTATCATGATGATAATGTTTGGGTATGTGATCGACACGGACGTCAAGTCAACCCCCACGGCCGTGGCGATACAAGACAACGGCTTGCCAGCGAGGGAGCTGTTCGAGCAGTTCCGGGCGACCGGTTACTTCGACTTCGTCCGCTACGTTCACTCTGCTGCCGAAGTGGGGAAGTTGATCGAGGACGGGACCGTCAAAGCCGGGCTCATCATCCCGTCCGACTACTCGGAACACGTGAACCGGGGAGAAACGGCCCAGGTTCAGGTGTTGATCGACGGTTCCGACCCCCTGGTCAGTCGTACCTCCCTGACCACCGCTGAAATGCTGGGCCAGTTGACGAGCACGCGCATTCTCACCCAGAAGCTCTCTCGGGTGGGAGGAGGCGCGCTGTCGGTTGATCCGCCGGTGGAGGTCCGGGCGCGAGTCTGGTATAACCCAGAAATGGAAAGCGTTAAGTTCAACATGCCGGGTCTCGTAGGCATCGTCCTCCAGAACATCACCGTCATCCTAATTGCGGCTGCCCTTGTGAAAGAGCGCGAGAGAGGGACGATGGAACAACTCATCGTGACACCGGTCACGTCAGCCGAGCTGATCCTGGGGAAGATGATTCCCTACGTCGGCCTCGCGGTAATTGACGTGACTATGGTACTTTTGATCAGCGTCTTTTGGTTCGGGATGAAAATCGCAGGAAGCCTTTTGGTCTTGAGCTTCAACGCCTTGATCTTTCTGCTCGGTTCACTGGGGCTGGGGCTGTTCGTGAGCACCATCTCGGAAAACCACGTCCAGGCCAACCAGTGGAGCCAGTTGATTTTGCTCCCGAGCGTGCTTTTGTCCGGCTATATGTTTCCCCGCGAGAACATGCCAATGGTTCTGCGGATGATCGGGTTGGGGATCCCCCTCACCTACTTTCTGCAAATCCTTCGGGGGGTGATCCTTAAAGGCGCCGGCCAGAAGATTCTCTGGCGCCAGACCGCGGCGCTGGCGATCTATGCCGTATGCATTTTGTCGCTGGCGGTGTCGCGGTTGAAAAAGAGACTCGACTGACGCTGCCGTGTTTCGACACAATTACGGCCTTATGTCAAGTTGTTGACAGGCTTTCCGGGCTTGCATTATAATGTACCTAAATGCAGGATGTGGTGCGCGAGTACTCGCCGGCCTCCTGGCCGGACGGGTCTTTTTCTATGCGTGTTCTCGCGGACAGCGGAGGCCGGTGCGCGAAAGGGGGAGGAGACCGTGGAACAGGCCAGGAATGAGGGTCTGGGCGGGGGCAGCCCGCAGGAGAGCGGGGGAGGTGCTGCCGGCGCCAACAGCGGACTGCGCTACAGCGCCGGCGGACCCACCAAAAACCGCATCTACATCATCGACGTCACCAACCGGGATGGCGTCCAGACGGCTCGCATCAGCCTCTCCAAGCTCCAGAAGACCATGCTCAACATCTACCTCAACCAGATGGGCATCTACCAGTCTGAGATCGGTTTCCCCGCTTTGAACCACGAGCGCAACTACATCAACGCCAACCTGGAGCTGGCGGAGCTGGGATTGCTCAAACCCATCGTCCTGTCCGGCTGGGTGCGGGCCAAGGCGGAGGACGTGCTGCAGGCGGTGCGCAAGACCAGGATCCGACACCTCAACCTCTCGATCTCGGTCTCCCAGATCATGACCCAGGGGAAGTTCGGCGGCAAGATGAGCCGCAAAGACGTGCTCAAGATGATGACCGAGGCCGTGGACGCGGCGCGGGAAGCCGGGATCGAAACCATCGGCGTCAACGCCGAAGATGCTTCCCGCACCGATGAGCGCTACGATGAAGACTACCTGATCGAGTTCGCCCTGGCGGCTAAGGAGCACGGCGCCCATCGCATCCGGTACTGCGATACCCTGGGGTACGACCGCACCATCTCCATTTACGATTCGGTGAAGCGCCTGGCCCAGGCGGTGCAGCTTCCCATCGAGATCCACTGCCACAACGACCTGGGCTATGCGGTGGCCAACTCGGTGGAAGGAGCCATGGGAGCCATCGACGCTGGCGTGGACGCCTACATCAACACCACCGTCAACGGCATGGGGGAGCGGGCGGGCAATGCCGACCTGGTCTCGGTCATCCTGGCCCTGACCAAGTCCAGGGGGCTCAAGGACCGCCAGGTCCTGGACCCGCGCGTGAACCTCAAGATGGCTTGGAAGATCTGCAATTACGTGGCCAACGCCTTCCAGGTGCCGATTCCCATCAACCAGGTGGGCGTCGGAGCCAATGCCTTTGCCCACGAGTCCGGCATTCACGCCGACGGGATGCTCAAGGATCGGCATAACTACGAGCTCTACAGTCCGGAAGAGCTGGGGATCGGGGACGTGGAGACCCGCCCCATCGGCCGGATTATCACCACGGGCGAATACGGTGGTATCAAAGGATTGAAGTACGTCTTCGACCAGCTGGGCCTGGAGCTGAAGAACGAGCGGGAGACGCTGGAGCTGGTCCAATACGCTTCCGCCCACAATCAGCAGCCCCTCACTCCGGATGAGCTGTGGTTCATCGCTACCTACCCGGAGCAGGCCAAGAAGATCCTGACCATGACGCCGCTGGAGGAGATCTGACAGGAGGTCTGAAGAAGATGCACAGAGTGACGCTCATCCCCGGGGATGGCATCGGGCCGGAGGTGGCGGAGGCGGCCCGGCGGGTCCTCGACGCCAGTGGGGCGGAGATCGAGTGGATACGGGTGGAGGCCGGGGAGGCGATGCTGGAGCGCTACGGCACTCCGCTGCCGGACTCCGTCCTGGAAGCCATTCGCGAGACCAAGGTGGCCCTGAAGGGTCCCATCACCACCCCGGTGGGAGAGGGCTTCCGGAGCGTCAACGTTCAGCTCCGCCAGGCCCTGGACCTCTACGCCAACGTGCGCCCGGCCCGCAGCTTTGAGGGGATTCCCTCCCGCTACAGTGGGGTAGACATCGTCATCTTCCGGGAGAACACCGAGGACCTCTACGCCGGGATCGAACACCGCATCGGGGACTGGGCGGCAGAGAGCATCAAACTCATCACGCGGCAGGCCAGCGAGCGCATCGCCCGCGCCGCCTTCCAGTACGCCCGGCGCGAGGGGCGCAGGAAGGTCACCATCGGGCATAAGGCCAACATCATGAAGTTCACCGATGGGCTCTTCCTGGAGACGGCCCGGGCCGTGGCAGCGGAGTACCCCGACATTACCTGCGACGACGTGATCGTGGATGCTCTCTGCATGCGGCTGGTCATGAAACCGGAGCAGTTCGACCTCCTGCTCCTGCCCAACTTGTACGGAGACATCATCTCTGATCTCTGTGCCGGCCTGGTAGGGGGGCTGGGGGTGGCCCCGGGGGCCAACATCGGCGACGAGATGGCGGTCTTCGAGGCTGTCCACGGGAGTGCGCCCAAGCTGGCCGGCCAGAACAAGGTCAACCCCACGGCCATGATCCTCTCCGGCGCCATGCTCCTGCGCCATTTAGGGGAGGCGGAGGCGGCGCGACGGGTGGAGGAGGCGGTGCGCCGGGTGTTGGCGGCCCGGGAGCGCGTGACCTACGACCTGGGTGGCACCGCCACCACCAGTGAAATGGCCGACGCCGTGATCGCCGCTCTGGAGGAGATGGGCTGATGCTGCGCACGATCCTCTTCGACCTGGACGGCACCCTTCTCCCCATGGACCCCCAGGTCTTTCTCAGCCACTACATGCAGGCCCTGGCGGCGCGGATGAGCCGCTGGCTTGCGCCCCAAGAGTTCATCCGGCACCTTTTGGCCTCCACTGCAGCCATGGTGGCCAGCCGTGACCCCGGCCGCACCAACGAGGAGGTCTTCTGGGAGGACTTTCTGCCCCGGCTGGGGGTGGAGCGGGAGGAGGTGCGCCCAGTGATCGAGGAGTTCTACCGGGTGGACTTTCCGGCTCTGCGCGCCTACACCTGCCCCACTCCCCTGGCCCGGCGGCTGGTGGAGGCCTTTTACGAGCTGGGCTGCGAACTGGTGATCGCCACCAACCCCATCTTCCCCCGGGGGGCCATTGTAGAGCGGCTGCGCTGGGCGGGCGTGGCAGACTTCCCTTATCGGCTCATCACCTCGTATGAAGAGATGCACTTCTGCAAGCCCAACCCGGACTACTACCGGGAGATCCTGGAGCGCGTAGGGCGAAGGCCTGAGGAGTGCCTGATGATCGGCAACGACGTGGAGGAGGACCTGGTGGCGGCCCGCCTGGGGCTAAAGACGGCCTTAGTGGAGGACTGCCTCCTCAATCCCCGCGGAGAGGAGCCGGCGGCCGACTTTCGCGGCTCGCTGGAGGAATTGGTCAAGCTGGTCTCCGATGGCGGGCTGGCGGCGCTGGCGGGGGAGGGGAAATAAAACCTGCTATCCTGTGCCAAAGCTCCGGGGCGGCCTTCTTCAGGTTGAGGGGCCGCCCTGCTCGATTAATGAAGGCGTGGGCGGTGCTGCCTTCGGCCAAGGTCGTTTCCCCGCGCCGCACCGCATAGGTGAAGGAGAGCCGCGCCGGGCTGGCCTCCGCGACGCGGGCGGCTACGGTCAGGAGGTCGTCGTACCTGGCTGGCCGGAAGTAGCGGCAGTGCCCTTCCACCACCGGGAGGTAGATCCCCGCTTTCTCCAGCTCGGCGTAGGCCAGCCCCTTTTGGCGGAAGAGCTCCGTCCGGGCCACCTCAAACCAGGCTCAGTAGCTGCTGTGGTGAGCCACCCCCATTTGATCCGTCTCGCAGTAGCGCACTCGGATCTGGACTTCTATTCCTGCCTCCATCCGGCTTGCCCCCTTTGGTCAGATGCCTGCCTGTCCCATCGTACTGCGGGTCGAGCAGCCGTGTCAATAATTTCCCTCCCCGCCCGGGGAGAGAATTTTTTTTGCCTCGGCCGGGAAAAACGGAGGAATTTAACAAAGGTTGTCGAATAAACTAGCACTATCACATCGTGAAAATTTGTTTTCACTATGTGGAAACAGCCGGGAGCGCGGGGAGGTGTCTGCAGTGCCGGAGCGACTGGCCGGCCAAGGCTGGAAAGCCGTGCAATCCGTGGAAAGGGCCCTCGGCATCCTGGAGGCGGTGGCGGATGAAGGGCCCCTCAACCTGACCGAGTTGGCGGAGCGGGTCGCCTTAAGCCCCAGCACCACCTACCGCCTGCTGCAGACCATGACCCGCCTGGGCTTTATCCGGCACGACCGCTCTACGGGCCGCTACCGGCTGGGCCTCAAGGCCTTGAAGATCGGGGCGGTGGCCATCCGCCAGTTCGACCTGCGGGCGGTGGCCAGGCCGCATTTGCGCCAGTTGGTGGAGCAGTGTAACGAGACGGCCAACCTGGTGGTCCTGGACGGCGCAGAGGTGGTGTACGTGGACCAGGTGGAGTGCTCTAACATGGTTCGGATGCTGGCCGAGCTGGGGAGCCGCCTGCCTGCCACCTGCACCGGAGCGGGCAAGGCCATCCTGGCCTTCCTCCCGCCCGAGGAGCTGGAGCACCTCCTGGCGGAACAGCCCCTGGTGGCCTACACCCCCTACACCATCACTGCGAGGGAGGAGTTCCAGGCCAACCTGGAGGCCGTCCGGCGCCGGGGGTACGCTGTGGACAACGAGGAGCGGGAGTTGGGCGTGCGCTGCGTGGCGGCCCCCATCCGGGACGCGGCGGGAAAGGTGGTGGCGGCGGTCAGCGTCTCCGGCCCCACCGCCCGCCTGAGCGGGGAATACATTGAGCGCCACCTGGGCCCGCTGGTCCGGGAGTACGCGGACAGGATCTCCCGAGAGCTGGCGCGAGTGGCGGCTGTGGTGGGCTAGATTGGACCTTGCTGGCCGAAAGCCTGCGCGCTGCGGAGGCTGAGGCTAGGGACTGGTCAGAGAAAGGACGGTCGAGGGAGAGATTATGGCATTGCTCAACATCTACCCGCCCGAATTTAAGGTGCTGGTCGATCGGGAGCGGTGCGTGCGCTGCAAGCGCTGCGTTATGAACTGCGGCTGGGGGACCTTGAGCTTCGAAGGGCGGATCGTCGCCGACGACTACAAGTGCGTGGGCTGCCACCGCTGCGTCTCCATCTGCCCGGAGGGGGCCATCTCCGTGGTGGAGAACCCCCTGCACTTCAAGCCCAACGCCAACTGGAGCCCGCGCCTGCGCAAAAACATCTATCGACAGGCTGAGACGGGCGGGGTGCTGCTCACAGGCATGGGCAACGACCTGCCTTACCCCGTTTACTGGGATCACCTGCTCCTGGATGCCTGCCAGGTGACCAACCCCTCCATCGACCCCCTGCGGGAGCCCATGGAGCTGCGGACTTACCTGGGGCGCAAGCCC
>JASBVW010000087.1 GCA_029961005.1 Bacillota bacterium | reverse complement strand
CGGGGTGATGCAGATCGTAGAGCATCCCGCTCTGGACGCGGCTCGGCAGGGCTTTATCGATGCCCTGGCTGAGAAAGGGTACGTGGCGGGCAAGAATGTCACCTACGACCTGCAGAACGCCCAGGGCGACATGTCTATCGCCCAGACCATCGCCCGTAAGTTTGTCGACGACAAGGTGGATCTCATTCTGGCCATCGCTACGCCGACGGCTCAGGCGGCGGCCAACGCCACCCGATCCATCCCCATCTTGATTACGGCGGTGACGGACCCCGTGGCGGCTGGCCTGGTCAAGAGCCTGGAGAAGCCGGGTACGAACGTCACCGGGACTTCAGACATGAACCCGGTCAAGGAGCAGCTGGCCTTGGTGAAAGAGGTGGCTCCGCAAGCCCGGCGCGTAGGCATTGTCTATAACGCCGGCGAGACCAACTCGGTGGTGCAGGTGGAGATGGCCCGCAAGGCTGCCCGGGAGCTGGGGCTGACTGTGGTGGAGGTCACGGTCACCGGCAGCAGCGGCGTCTATCAGGCGGCCCAGTCCCTGGTGGGGCGGGTGGACGCCTTCTACGTCCCCACGGATAATACCGTGGTCTCGGCCCTGGAGTCGGTGCTCAAGGTGGCGGAGACCCACAAGCTCCCGGTCATCGCCGGCGAGAGTGAGTCTGTCAAGAGAGGAGCTTTGGCCACCTTTGGCATAGACTACTACCGCCTGGGGCGCCAGACCGGGGAGATGGCCATCCAGGTGCTGCAGGGGAAGGACCCCGCTCAGATGCCGATTCAGTTCCAGAAAGACCTGGAGCTGACGGTCAACCTCAAGGCCGCGGCGGCCATGGGGGTCAAGATACCTGAAGCGATGCTCAAACGGGCGGCGCAGGTCATCAAGTAACGCAGAGAGCGGTTGGACGATCAAGGACGGTGCGGAGCGGGCGGCGCTTCCGCTCCGCACCGGTTAAAGAGCCCCGCCCGGAGCTATGCGGGAACGGAGTGACGCGACATGGACCTAGGAATCATTGCCGGAGCAGTGGAACAAGGGCTGGTCTACGGCGTCATGGCGCTGGGGGTTTATCTAACCTTTCGCGCGCTCAACTTCCCCGACCTCACGGTGGACGGCAGTTTTCCTCTGGGCGGAGCGGTAGCGGCCACCCTCATCGTCGGCGGCTATAGCCCAATCCTGGCCACCGTGGCGGCGGCAGGCGCGGGGATTTTGGCGGGCTTTGCCACCGGTCTTTTACATACCCGGCTGAAGATCTCCGGTCTTCTGGCCGGGATCCTCTCCATGACCGCCCTCTACTCAATCAACCTGCGCATCATGGGGCGGGCTAACGTGCCTTTGCTCAGGGAGCAGACCGTCCTCACCCTGCTGGAAGACCTGGGCATTCCGGCGGGCTGGGCGCCCCTTCTTCTTTTTCTCCTGGTCTCCGTGGCGCTGAAACTGGGGTTGGACTGGTTTCTGCGCACGGAGGTAGGTCTGGCTCTCCGGGCGACGGGCGATAACGAGCAGATGATCCGCAGCGCGGGCGTAGACACCGACGCCATGAAGCTGTTGGGTTTAGGCCTCTCCAACGGGCTGGTGGCCCTCTCGGGAGCACTGGTGGCCCAATACCAGGGCTTTACCGACATCGGGATGGGGATCGGCATGATCATCGCTGGTCTGGCCTCGGTGATTATGGGTGAGGTGCTGATCCGCTCTCGCCGCGTATTTTGGGCCACCCTCAGCGCGCTGGTGGGGTCGCTCTTGTACCGGTTCCTGGTCTTTGTGGCCCTGCGCTTGGGCTTTGCCCCCACGGACCTCAAGCTGGTGACGGCCGTCCTGGTGGTGGTGGCCCTGGCGGCGCCCGGTTTTCAGGCTTCCGTGCGCGGACGGATCGGGGCGGGGCGAGGGCGGATGAAGGCGAAGGGCGGTGTTGTCGGTGCTAGAACTTAAAGGTGTGCGCAAGGTCTTCACTTCCGGGGACGGGAGCGAAAAGGAAGCCATTCGCCGCATAGATTTAACCCTCTCGGCGGGCGAGTTCGTCACGGTCATCGGCAGCAACGGGGCGGGGAAGAGCACCCTCTTGGGGGCGATCGCCGGCACCTTCCCGGTAGACAGCGGCTCCATCTTTTTGGACGGCCGCGACATCACCAACTGGCCGGAGTACCGGCGGGCAGCCCTGATCGGCCGCGTCTTCCAAAACCCGGCTCAGGGGACGGCGGCCTCCATGACCATTGAGGAGAACCTGGCCATGGCTCTGGCCAGGGGGCGCCGGCGGGGGCTCCGCCTGGCGGTGGGGGAGCGGGAGCGCCGGCTCTTCCGGGAGCGCTTGGCCCTCCTGGGCCTGGAGCTGGAGAATCGCCTCTCCGATCCGGTGGGGCTTCTCTCCGGCGGCCAGCGGCAGGCCCTGGCACTTTTAATGGCCACCATTGCCCAGCCAAAGCTACTCCTCTTGGACGAGCACACCGCGGCCCTGGACCCCAAGACGGCCGTCAAGATCCAGGAGCTGACTGAGCGCATCGTGGCCGATGGCCGCCTGACAGTGCTGATGGTCACGCATAACCTGGCCCAGGCCCTGCATTGCGGCACCCGGACCATCATGATGCACGAAGGGGAGATCGTGCTGGACGTGAAAGGAGAAGAGCGGGCCGGGATGACGGTAGATGATCTCTTGGAGGCCTTTGCCCGCACGCGGGGCGAGCAGCTCCTGGACGACGATCTTCTCCTTTCCGAGGACCTGCCTTTGGTAGAGAGGGGTGCGCCTTTGGCCTGAAGCCCGGGGCTACCGGGCCAGCTCTTCCAACGCCGCCCGGTCCACGACCACGATCCGGTGCCCGTCCACCTCTATAGCCCCGCTGTCCTGCAGCTCCAAAAGGACCCTGGTTACCGTCTCCCGCGCTGCTCCACAGTAACTGGCCAACTCCTTGTGCGTAAGGCGCAGGTCGATTCTCTGCCCCGCCGGATGGGGTGACCCGTGGGCGGCGACCAGAGCCAAAAGTCCCCGGGCCACGCGCCCCCGCACGTCCAAGAAGGCCAGCTCTTCCACCTGGGCGTTGGCCTGGCGCAGGCGCCGGGAGAGTTCGGCGATGACTTTAAGGGCCAGGGAAGGGTGGGCGGAGAGAAGGGACAAAAACTCCTGCCGCTGAATCATCAGGAGGCGGGTGGTCTCCATGGCCTCCGTGGAAGCGGAGCGGGGGAGCCCGTCTAAAAGGGACATCTCGCCGAAGTACTCGCCGGGGCCCAGGATGGCCAGGATCTTCTCCCGGCCGTCGGCGGCCAGCTTATAGACCTTGACCCGCCCGGCGAGGATGACGTAGAGAGCTTCCCCGGGGTCGTTTTCAAAGAAGATGGTGCTGCCCTTGCGGTAGGTGCGCTCGCCGGCTATGGCCAGGAGGCGGTGGAGGTCCTCCTCGTCCAGGGAGGCGAAGATGGGCACCCGGGCCAGGAAGGAGGAGGCCTGGTCTGACGGTTTCGCTCCCGCTCCTGTCATCGGTTGCCCCTGCTCCATTCCGCAGGCGCGCTGAACTGCTCCGTTCGGGGGCCCGCGTCGTCGCCGTTCGGTGCACCTTCGCCCGGTTTGCCCTGGTCTGCTTCTTTCTCTTGATCGTCGTCTTCTTGAGCCCGTCCGGCAGCTCCTTCCTCGTCCTGCTGGCTTTTCTCCCTCTCTGGCTCAGATTTTCCTTCCCCCTGCTCCAGCGCCCGGTCTTCGTCTATCCACTCCTGCAGGCGGCTCCACTCCTGGCGCTCCTCTGGCGCGAAGAGCTGGGGCGAGCCAGGCCGCTGGCCGGGCCGGATCTCCACCCAGTGACCCGCCGGAACCGCCACGACTTGGGCCAAAGACTGGACCTCCACCTGACCGGAGGCCACGGAGACGCGGGTGGTACCCTCCGGCTGTACGCTGACGGAGAAGACGGTTCCCCGCACCCCGATCACGGCGGCGGGGGTCTCCACTTCGAAACGGGCGCAGGGTACGGCGATTGGTCGGACGAAAAGCCAGAGACGCCCCAGGCTTAGCTGCAGCCGGACCTTGGCTGGCGTGAGGTCCTGAATGGTCAGGTCGGTCTGGGGGCCGACCAGAACCTTGCTCCGGTCCGGGAAGGAGAGCTCCAATTGGGAATCGCGCCCCGTGCGTATCCGGTCCCGCGGCCCTACGGCCAGGCCGGCTTGGGCGCGGAATTCCTCCTTGCCGCCGAAGAGTTGGATGGTGGCAAAGCCTCGCACTTCGGTGAGAGTGGCCCAAAGGCGGGAGCCGTCCGTTCCCCCTTCCGGCCTTTCTGCCCGGCCGAACCACCAGGGCAGAAAGGCCAGGAGAGCCAGGGCCACCGCTGCCATCACTGCCCTTGGCTTTGGACGCCTTCGCATCGTTGACCCCTCCTTTCCTCAGGCAGCACCGCCAGGACCTCCTCTCCCGGGTCGCCCTCGGCCAGCACCAGCCGCGGCCGGAGCTGGACGGGAGGCGGGTGGAGCAGGCTTTCGTAAGTGCTGCGCGCGAGGAGTATCTCCCCCGGCCTGGCCAGCCCCTCCAACCGATTGGCCAGGTTGACCGGGTGGCCGATGGCCGTATATTCCATCCGGCGGCGCGAACCGATGTTGCCTATCACCGCCTCGCCGGTGGCGATTCCGATGCCCACCTCCGGAGCGGGGTAACCTTCCAGATCCCTCCGGGTCCGGAGCCTCTGTACGCGCTCCTGGATCTCGCAAGCGGCCTTAAGAGCTCTCTCGGCGTGATCGGGCATGGGCAGAGGGGCGCCAAAGAGAGCCAGAATGCCGTCGCCCAGGAATTTGTCCAGGGTGCCACCCCAGGCCAGGACTGCCTCGGCCATCTCGCTCAAGTAGGCGTTCAGGAGGTGCACCACCTCTTCCGGCGGCACGCGCTCCGCCAGGGCGGTGAACCCCCTCAGGTCGGCGAAGAGGACGGTGATCAGGCGCTTTTCTCCTCCCAGGCCGGCCAGCTCGGGGCGGAGGAGGAGCTCGCGCACCACCTCGGGGGAGAGGTAACGCTCAAAAAGGTGTTTCAGATAGGCCTTCTCCCGTTCCAAGCGGGAGAAAGCCCGGCTCGCCCCCCGGAGGTAGGCGACCGCCAGGGCGACCGCCGGGGGGACCAGCTCCAACCACAGGTTCCAGCGCAGGAAGAGGAGATAGCCCAACCCCGTCCAAGCGGCCAGAGCCACTGCCAGGAGTTGCGTACGGTTCAAGAGGCTGCCCCTCTGAAAGAGCAATTCCCCTGCTCCCGCCGCTGCTCCGATGCAGAAAAGGGTCACCAGGGGAGGGAGCCGCCGAATTCCCCGCCCTTCCAGAATATTACTGAGGGCCTGGGCGTGTATTTCCACGCCTGCCATGGGGTCTCCTGCTGCGGAGAGGGGAGTGAGGAAAAAGTCGGCCGCGCCGCGGGCCGTCACGCCTACCAGGACAAAACGCTGCCGAAAGGCCTCTGGCGGTATCTCCCCCGCTAGCACCCGGTAATACGAGTAAACGGGGCCCCGGCCCGGCCGGGCCTGAAAGTTCAGCCACAGCTCTGGGGAGGAAAGGGCGGGGGCGCTCGGACCGCCTGGCACCTCCGGAGGCCGGCCGGCGGCCAGGAGGGCCAAGGAGAGAGCGGGGATGACCCTGTCCTCCCAGGCCACGGCCAGCGGGAGGCGCCGGATTACCCCGTCCGCCTCCGGCACGACCAGGATGTGCCCCAGGCCGGCGGCGGCTGCTCGAAGGGCGGGGAAAGGGGTGTAAACCTCCGGCCCTAATTGGAAGAGGACTTTCCCTGCCGGCCGGACCTTGGTAGGGCTGTACAGGGGAAAGACGACGTTGCCGGCCCGGCGGACGGCCGCTACCAGGGCCGCATCCCCTGCCGGATCGGCCGGGTTGGGTTCGCTGAGGATGAGGTCAAAGGCGATGGCCCGCGCCCCTGCAGCCCGGAGCCTTTCGATCAGTTGGGCGTGGAGTCGGCGGGGGAGGGGCCAGCTGCCCAGCCTGGCCAAAGTGGCGTCGTCCACCGCTACCACGGCCACAGCCGGGTGCAATCCCGTCAGAGGGCGCAGGCGCAGCCGCAGGTCCAGAGAGAGGAACTCCAGCCTTTGCCAGGCGCCCACCGCCCACAGCAGGGCGACGGTTCCGGCGATCAACAGCCAGGGCCAGCACCCGGACCAGCGCCCGAGGCGGTGCGCCATCTTCCTCCCCCCTTCTGCGCTACAATACTCCCCCGGAGAAGGTAAATCCTCCCCGCCTCAAGGGCGGAGAACCCCCGGTCAGGGGGTTCTCTCCGTTGGGAAAGGAGGGGGATCTTTTCTCACCCGGAGAGGGGCGGTTATTACCTCCCGCCAAAACCGCCGCCAAAACCTCCGCCAAAACTGCCGGAACCGTGGTCGTCATTGTCGTCTGCGCGGTCGTCATCGCTCTGGTCGTTGTCTGCGCCCTTGCTGCCGGAAGAGCTGTCACAGGACTGATCT
>JASBVW010000086.1 GCA_029961005.1 Bacillota bacterium | reverse complement strand
AGACGGCCCGTCGCGCCCACGTGGTGCTGCCGGCGGCAGCCCTCCCGGAGAAGGAGGGGACTGTGACCAGCACCGAACGGCGGGTGCAGCTGGTTCGCCCGGCGCTCTCCCCACCAGGGGAGGCGCGCTCGGACCTGTGGATCCTGGCTCAGCTCTTCGCGCACCTGGGCGGGGGAGAGGTGGCGGTGGATCCGGAGCAGGTCTTTGCCGAGCTGGCGCACCTGGTGCCTTCCTACGCCGGGATGAGCTACCAGCGCTTGGCGGAGGGCGGTCTGCAGTGGCCTTGCCCCCACCCGGAGCACCCTGGAACGGCCATCCTCCATCAGGAGGGGTTTCCCCGGGGGCGGGGGCGCTTCTTCCCCGTTCCTTACCGCCCGCCGGTGGAAGAGCCGGATGAGGAGTACCCCTTTACTCTCCTCACCGGCCGGGTGCTCTACCACTACCACTGCGGCTCGCAGACCCGGCGGACCCAGGAGTTGGCGACGCAGCAGAACGCTCCTTTTGTGGAGATCAATCCGGAGGCGGCGCAGCGGCTGGGACTGCAGGAAGGGGATGCGGTCTGGATGGCCTCCCGCCGCGGGCGGATCAGGGCCCGGGTCAAGCTCTCCCAGCGCGTGCGGCCGGAGGAGCTCTTTATGGCCTTCCACTACGCTGAGGCGCCGGTCAACCGCCTGACCCTCTCCGAGCGGGATCCCGAGGCCCGGATTCCGGAGCTCAAGGCCTGTGCGGTGCGCCTGGAACCGGAGGTGCAAAAATGAGCTGCTGCGAGCAAGCAAGAAGGCAAGAACTGGAGTGGCTGCGCCAGGAGGTGAGCGCAGCCCGGGGGCGCCGGGAGAGGCTCCTTCCCCTGCTGCAAGAGGTGCAAGAGCGCCTGGGCTACCTCCCACCTCAAGCCATGGAGCTCCTGGCCGCCGGGCTGGGGATACCCCTGGCCCAGGTCTACAGCGTGGCCACCTATTACCGGCGCTTCACCCTGACGCCGCGGAGCCAGCACGTGCTGCAGGTCTGCACCGGCACGGCCTGCCGCCTGCGGGGGGCGGACCAGCTCCTTTCCTTTCTCCTCCAGCGGCTTCAGCCCGGTACAAAGGCCTCAACCGGGGGTGGTGCCGGGAACGCCGGGCCCCGCGGCGGCTCTGCCTGCGGTTGTGGCGGCCGGCCGGCGGGGGAGAGCGCGCCGCCGGTGTCCGTAGAGACGGTGAACTGCTTTGGCGCTTGCGGCCTGGCGCCGGTGCTGGCGGTGGATGGGCGGATCCACGGCCGCATGGACGCCGGGAAGGCCGCTGAATTGCTGGAAAAGTGGGTTGAACGGTAATTCCCGTTTAACGACCATTCAGCCCCTCCAGCCGACATTTAACCGCAAAAAGGTTGGCGGCGAGCCTGGCCTGGAGTATATTTGTCTTACTACTTAAAGGAGGAGAGTTGAATGTCGGGAGCGCCAAGCAGCGATCCAGCCGCCCGCGAGGTCCTGGAGCAGGCCAAGAAGCGCGGCTGGGTGACCATCTTTCAAAGGGCTGAACAGATCAAACCGTGCCCCATCGGCCAGGGGGGAGGATGCTGCCGCATCTGCGGCATGGGCCCCTGCCGGCTGGTGGGCGAGGTGCAGACCGGTGTCTGCGGGGCGACGGAGTCCACCGTGGTGGCCAGGAACTTTGCCCGCATGGTGGCGGCGGGGGCGGCGGCCCATTCAGATCATGGGCGGGCCTTGGCCCTGCTCCTGCAAGCGGTGGCCCGGGGGGAGATCCCACACCATCGGATCGCCGATGAGCGCAAGCTGCGCTGGGTAGCGGAGCTGATGGGGGTGCCCGCCGAGGGGCGCCCGGTGGAACAGGTGGCCGCCGAGGTGGCCAGCCGGGCCATCGAGGACTTCACCCGCCAAAGGGGGGAGCTGACCTATATCAGCCGGGCGCCCAAGAAGCGCCAGGAGGTCTGGCGGGCGGCCGGCGTGGTCCCGCGGGGCATAGACCGGGAGATCTCCGAGATGCTGCACCGCACCACCATAGGAACGGACCAGGAGGCGGAGCATCTCCTGGACCAGGCCGTGCGGGTGGCGCTGGGGAGCGGCTGGGGCGGGAGCATGCTGGCCACCGACCTGAGCGACATCCTCTTCGGCACGCCCAGCCCCTTGCCGGCGGAGGCCAACCTGGGAGTCCTGCGGGCCGAAGCGGTGAACGTGGTGGTGCACGGCCACGAACCCCTCCTGCCCGAAGCCCTGGTTCAGGTGCTGGCCGAGCCGGAGCTCCAGGCGGAGGCCCGGGCGGCAGGGGCCGAGGGGATCAACCTGGTGGGGATGTGCTGCACGGGCAACGAGGCCTTGATGCGCCGCGGCATCCCCAGCGCCGGCAACTTCCTCCACCAGGAGCTGGCCATTTTGACGGGGGCCGTGGATGCCATGGTGGTGGACGTCCAGTGCATCCTGGAGGCCTTGGCTGCCCTGGCCAAGCAGTTCCACACCCGCCTCATCACCACCTCGCCCAAGGCCCGGATTACCGGGGCCGAACACCTGGAGCTGAGCGAGGAACGGGCGTTGGAGGTGGCGCGGGAGATCATCCGCCGGGCCATTGCGGCTTACCGGGAGCGGCGGGAAGAAGTGGCCATACCGCCCCACAAGGCCGCCCTCATTGCCGGCTTCTCCCACGAGTACATCGAATATATGCTGGGCGGCCGCTACCGGCGCTCTTTCTGGCCCCTGGTGGACAACATCATCAATGGCCGCCTGCTGGGGGTAGCGGCGGTGGTGGGGTGCAACAACCCGCGGATACCGCAAGATTCCTCCTCTCTCTACGCGATCAAGGAACTGATTGCCAACAACGTGCTGGTGGTCACTACCGGCTGCACGGCGGTGGCGGCGGGCAAGCACGGCCTCTTGGACCCGGCCATGTTGGAGCTGGCCGGCCCCGGCCTGAGGGAGGTCTGCGAAGCGGTGGGGATCGGCCCGGTGCTGCACCTGGGTTCCTGCGTGGACAATTCCCGCGTTCTGACCGTCCTCTCGGCCCTGGTGGCCACGGGAGGGCTGGGTTCGGACATCAGCGACCTGCCGGCGGTGGGGCTGTGCCCGGAGTGGATGTCCGAAAAGGCCCTGGAGATCGGGACCTATTTCGCCGGCAGCGGGGCTACGGTCCTCTTCGGCGGGGTTTCTCCCGTCTCCGGCAGCCGGGCGGTGGTGGAGATCATGACCGAGTGCTGGCAGGCCCGATACGGTGGGCGCCTGGAGTTTGTCGGCGATCCGGCGGTGCTGGTGAGCAAAGCCATAGAGACGCTGCACCGCAAGCGCCAGGCGTTGGGCATCGACGTTCAGCGCCAGCGGGTGCTCTTCGACATGGATAGCCGCCGTCAACTGGCTTAAATCTGGGAGGTGAGGTTATGTCCAAGCTGATTGCTGCGGCCGCCATCCGCGGCGCGCACAACATCGTAAAAAAAGCGGAACAAAGGCTAAAAGAAGCCATCGACGCCCGAGGCCCTCATTGTCCGGTGGAATTTCCCAACACCGCCTATTACCTCCCGGTCATTTACGCCCTCACCGGGCGCAAAGTGAGCAGGCTGGCCGACCTGGAGCCGGTCTTGGCCCTGGCCAGGGAGCTTTTGCCCCCCCTGCCGGCGGAACGCCTCTGGACCCCCTACCTGGGGGCGACACTGGACGCCGGCATAGCAACCCTTTTTGCTGAGGAGGCGCTGGAGGCCATCCGCTACATCCTGGGCCCGCCGCCTGCCGACGGGTTCTGGCTGGGGGCCGCCAACGACGTGATCATGCGGGAGCGGGGGATCGAATTTGTGGACGGCCGGGCGCCGGGGTTTGCCGCCGTGGTGGGCAAGGCCCCGAATGCGGAGGTGGCGGTCCGGCTGGCCCGGGAGATGCAGCAAAAGAGCCTGTACGTCTTTATGGCCGGCCACGTGGAAGGGGAGACCTTTGCCCGGCAGCTGGCGGAGGCCGGAGTCCAGTTGGGCTGGGAGAGCCGCCTGGTTCCCTTCGGGCAGGAGGTCTATTCCCACATCTACTCCCTGGGCTTTGCCGCCCGGGTGGCCCTCTCCTTCGGCGGGGTGACGCCGGGCGACTACAACGGAGTACTGCTCTACAACAAGAACCGGGTCTTCGCCTTCGTCCTGGCCCTGGGGCCGGTGACGGACGAGTGGTACGCCACGGCGGCCGGTGCCATCAGCTTCGGCTTTCCCACTATCGCCCAGGAGGAGATCCCGCAGATCCTCCCCAGCGGGGTCTGCACCTACGAGCACGTGGTCTCGGGAGTCCCTCTGGAGAAGATCGTGGACCGGGCAATCGAGGTCAGGGGGCTCAAGGTCCCGGTGGCCGAAGTGCAGGTGCCGGTGGCCTTTGGGCCGGCCTTTGAAGGGGAGATCGTCCGCCGGGCCGACACGCAGGTGGAGATCGGCGGCGGCGCCTCGCCGGCCTTCGAGTGGGTGACCATGCGACCGATGCGCGAGGTAGAGGACGGGGTGATCGAGGTTTTGGGGCCCGACTTAGATTCAGTCCCCGAAGGGGGATCCCTTCCCTACGGCATGGTGGTGGAGGTGGCCGGGCGCAAGCTGCAGGAAGACTTCGAGCCAGTCCTGGAGCGGCGCATCCACCACTTCATCAATTACCTGGAGGGGGTGGCCCACACCGCCCAGCGGGATATCCTGCGCCTGCGCATCTCGAAAAAAGCCTTTCAGGCCGGGCTGCGCCTGCACCACCTGGGGGAGGCGGTCTACGCCAAGATGAAGTCGGAGTTCTCCTCCATTCTGGATAAGGTTCGGGTGACCATCTACACCCGCCCGGAGGAAGTGGAGGCGAGGCGGGAGGAAGCGCGCGCCAGTTACGCCCGGCGCGATCAGCGCCTGGCCGCGCTCACCGATGACTCGGTGGATGTCTTTTACACCTGTACGCTCTGCCAGTCTTTCGCCCCCACCCACGTCTGTATCGTCACTCCGGAGCGCATCGGCCTCTGCGGCTCGGTGAGCTGGCTGGACGCCCGGGCCTCCTACGAGATTAAACCCACGGGCCCCAACCAGCCGGTCCCCCTGGGGACGTTGCTGGATCCGGTCAAAGGCCGGTACAGCGGCGTAAACGAGGCCCTGGCCCGCTACTCGCAGGGGAAGCTGACCGCCCTCAACCTGTATTCAATGCTGGAGGACCCCATGACCTCCTGCGGGTGCTTTGAGGCCATCCTGGCCGTGGTGCCGGAGGCCAACGGCGTCATGATTGTCAACCGGGAGTACGCCGGGGAGACTCCAGTGGGGATGAAGTTCTCGACTCTAGCGGGGATGGTGGGCGGCGGCCAGCAGATGCCCGGCTTTATGGGCATAGGCAAGGTTTACATCACCAGCCGCCGCTTCATCCAGGCGGACGGCGGGTTGAAGCGGGTGGTTTGGATGCCCCGCCAGCTCAAGGAACTCTTGAAGCCGGGGCTGATTAAGAGGGGGGAGGAGCTGGGCCTGCCCGACCTGTGGGAGCGGATCGCTGACGAGACCGTGGGTACCACTCCGGAGGAGATCCTTCCCTATTTGCAGGAGAAGAAGCACCCGGCCTTGGAGATGGAGCCGCTCATGTAGCCCGCGGCGCATGGCCGCTCCAGCGAAGTGGGCTCAACCCAAAAAGAGAGTGCTGACAACAGGAGGTAGATGGAGATGGGCCTGACCGGCCTGGAGATCTATAAGCTGCTCCCCAAGAAGAACTGCCGCGAATGCAACTTTCCCACCTGTATGGCCTTCGCCATGGCCTTGGCGGGCGGGAAGGCCTCGCTGGAAGCTTGCCCGTACGCCTCCGAGGAGGCCAGGAGCGCGCTGGCGGAGGCCTCTGAGCCGCCGATCCGGTTGGTCACCATCGGCACGGGGGAGAAGGCCCTGGAAGTGGGGGGAGAGCTGGTCCTCTTCCGCCACGAGAAGACCTTTTTCCACCCTACCGGCGTGGCCATCGAGGTGCCGGACCATCTGCCCGACGAAGAGCTGAAGGGGCGAGCGGAAGCCATACGAGGGCTCTCCTTTGAGCGGGTGGGCCTCCCCTTGCGGGTCGACCTGGTGGCTTTGCGCCATACGGCCGCTGAACCTCAGCGGCTGGCGGCGGCGAGCCGGTTGGTGCAGGAGGCGGCGGGACTGCCCCTGGTGCTGAGGACGGACGACCCGGCAGCGGCGCGGGAAGCCCTGGCAGTCTGCGGCGGAGAGCGGCCCCTCCTGTGGGGGGCGGAGCAGGGCAACCTGGAGGCCATGCTGGAGCTGGCCCGTCAGGCCCAGTGCCCTCTGGTGGTCAGCGCGGGTAGTCTGGAGGAGCTGGCGGAACTGAGCCAGCGGGCGGCGGCTGCGGGCCACCGGGACCTGGTCCTGCACCCGCAGGCGGCGGGGGAAGGCGACCTTTTGGCGGCCCTGACCGCGATCAGGCGCGCGGCCCTCAAGAAGCGCTTCCGCCCCTTCGGTTATCCG
>JASBVW010000085.1 GCA_029961005.1 Bacillota bacterium | reverse complement strand
CACCCGTTTGAACTTGGTCATCAAGATGGCCGACATCATAGCAGACGCCCTCTGGGCCGCTGCGGTGCAGATCAAGCGCGGGTAAGATAAAGGAGAAAGAGGGCTGCCAGGACGAGCCCCGCTACCCCGGCCCAGGGCCAGAGGAGGCGCCCTCCCCTTTCTGACCCGGCCAGGTCGGCCCGGCCGGCCGCCGGAGGCAGGGTCCCCAGTTCCGGAGTCGCCTCAAGCGCGGAGCTGATCAGCGCGGCCAGCTCTCTCGCCGCCTCCCCGGCCAGGGCCAGTTCTTCCTGGTTGCTGCCCACCACCACCGTCAGCAGTGCCGGATGGAGGTCTTGATTCACAATGGCCTTCGTCACCAGGAGGTCTCTGATCAACCCCGGGCGCTCCCGCCTCGCCACCTCGATCAGCCTGAGTGCCAGCCCGAGGGCCCTCTCGCCCTGGCTTCCCCGGCCTACCACCAGGCGAATCTGGGCGCGGTGCCGCCCCCTCTCTCGGAGGGACAACTCCGCCCGGGGGGCGGTTTCACAGTGCACATCGAGGACCAAGCTCAGGGGATACTTGCGCAAAGCTATTAGGGTCCGGCGGGACTGGTAATAAGCCGCCTCCCCATCCGCGCTGTAAACGGCCCAGGAATGAATAGGCCGCAGTCCGTGCAAGGCAAACTCTTTAGCCATGACTTCTCCGACGCGAAAAATTTCCCCGCGCCGCTGGGGGGGCGAACCGGCCGGAGAGCGGTAGGACTCGGCGCTGTGGGTGTGGATGATGCCAATGACCCGCGCAGGGGGGTGACCCAACGGCGAAGCCTCCCCTGGCTCCAGCCCCCCTTCGAACGCTGGAGAGGGAATGCTCTTCCGCCGCCGGCCTTCGGCGCGCCAACCAATGGTCTTCACCACTACATACCAGGAGCCGTCCGGGGCCAGATACTCGTCTCCGGGGAAGAGGGGGAAGTGGGTGCGCAACAAAACCCGGCCCGTCCCCTCTTCGTACAGAATCCGATGGGGGGCCAAAGGCTCCGCTCCCCGGGCCGGGAGGGCCAAAAGAAAGAAAACCCCCCACAGGAGAAACCAGAGGGGGAATGATGCCGACTTGAACTCCTTCCTCATCACTTCAGGCGTTTTCCCAGGTCCCACAGAACCTCCTCCGCCTGCCTGCCGCGGGCGTCAATGACCGGAGCACCGGTCAGGCGGTCCTCCCTGCCCAGCAGGTTCTCGCTGAGGCCGCTGACCACCACCGCGTCCACCTTAGGCAGCGCCTTCTCCCCCACCTCCAGATCTACTACCTCGTAGCCTTTCTCCTGAAGAAGAGCGCGAATCTGCCCCAGTTCATAACTGACTGCTACTCGCTTTGGCAAAGAAAACACCCCCGCTCTCTGCTAGCTTGCTCCGCCAGCGGGGGTTTTATTCCGGTTACTCTTCCTCGCCCTCCCCTTGGCCTTGCATCTCCGACCGACCATGAAAGAAGGCCCCTTCCTCGATCACCAACCTTTTCATCTTGGCATCTCCTACCAGGCGGCCGTGGGGCAGAATGGACAGGCATTCGCCGACGATGGCATTGCCCTCCATCGTGCCGCCTATGGTCAGGTTGCGCGCGGTCACCTGGGCTTTGACGGTTCCCTTTTCGCCGATGATGACGTCCCCTGTGGTGACAATCTCGCCTTCGATGAAGCCGTCAATGCGCAGCGTCCCCTGCGCCTCAACCCTTCCTTTTAGCAGTGTCCCCTGCCCGACCAGCGTGTCGACCTTATCCATGGCAGGAGCTCCTTCGCCGCCTTTTTTAAGCATCGCGCATCTCCTTCCCTTTTTACGGTAGGTACCGCAGTGGGTTGACCAGCTTGCCGTTGACGTAAACCTCGTAGTGCAGGTGCGGCCCCGTGGTGCGCCCCGAACTGCCGGAGTAGGCGATCACCTGTCCCTTTTTCACCACCTGACCCGGCCGCACGGCCAAGGCCGAGTTGTGGGCGTACAACGTCCGCAGGCCATACCCGTGCTCGATGATGATCGTGAGGCCGTACCCCAGCCGCACCCCCGCCCAGCTCACGGTCCCAGCCCCCGCCGCCCGCACGGGGGTCCGATAGGGGACAGCGATGTCCACGCCCTGATGGAATTCCCTTTCCCCCGTGAGGGGATGGATGCGATAGCCGAAACCGGAGGAGATCCAGCCGAAGACCGGCCAGATCGAAGGCGTGTGCTCCAGCCGCCGGTGATACTCCTCCAGGGAGCTTTTAAGTGCCACCAAGCGCTCTTCCTGCTCCGGCACTTCCCGCCTTAAAGCGTACAATTCACTTTGCACTTGCTGCAAGAGTTCATCTCCGCCACTCCACCCCGCTCTCAGGCCCGCCAGATCAGCCGAGCGCTCAACTGCGCCGCCCCGGCTGGGGAGAGGGGTCCTCACGCGGACCGGCTGCCCCACCTTCTGCATCAAGGCATTGACCTGCAGGCTGAGATCCTCCAACTGGACCATTTTGTCTCTGAGGTGTTTGGCCTCCTGGTAAAGCCTGGAGAGGGCCTCGTCCTTCCTCCGATTTTCATCTTGCAGCTGGAGGTTGCGGGCTACTTCCCGGCGCCGCTCCACCCGTTCGCGGTACAGGGAGACCTGCAGCCCCGAAGAGGCAAAGTAGATATAGGCGGTGACCGCGCTGACCACGACGAGCAGCGCAGCAAGAGTGTAGAGCCAGAAGAAAGAGATGCGAATGCGGCGCACCTCTTCGCGGGCATCCGGGACCAGCATAATGGTCAGGGTCTTCCGCTGACTCTGGCGAACGGCAAGGTAAAGTCTTCTGCTCAAGTCCTTCAGCGCACGGTACATAGCTCCCTGGCTCTGTGACCAGTTTCACCGTCCTTTCTCGCCCACTGCGTTAATCTTTCGCCGTCTTCCGCCTGAGGTCCTTTAGCTTCTTCCAAGTTTGTGCCAGATTTCCGGCTCTTTTATTATCGGCCATCCGGGCGTTCAACTGTAGCCCTTTTTGTTCACCGCTCTTCTTTTCTTTCTTCTTTCTTCCCCTCCTCGGCAAGGAGGCCTCCCTCTTGGCGCGCGGGGGCCTTTTTCTGCCGGGCGCCCGTTCTTGTCCTCACCTTTCTGTTCTTCGCCAAGGCGGGCTCCTCCGCGGCGGCCATCTCCTCCCGGGAGCGGGTCGGCTCCGGCAAGGCAGTCGTGGCCTGGCGTATTGCCTCCTTCTCCTCCTCGGAGAGCGTGTACTCAGACTTGCCAGCTAGGATCGGCTTGGCGAAGATGCGCGACTCACTCCGGCCGTACAGGCTGGTCAGGACAATCCCGTTGCCTCCGGCGTCGAGCAGGGCGAGAGAAAAACTCTGGTTGCTCCCCATATCCGGGAAGGCGTTGTACCGCACCAGACCCACGCGCTGAAGGTGAGTGGCGCCTTCCCACGTCAATTTTTCGCCGAGTTTCTCCAAATTACTCACGCGGCGAGCCAGGGCTCGGACCTCCTTGAGGTGCTTTTGGATGGCCGCATGGAGGTCTTCCCCCTCCACGCCGGTCATCAGGGCGCGGTAATCCGCCATGAGGCGGTTCAGCCGCACGGACTGCACCACCAGAAGGACCGCCCCCACCCCCGCCAAGGCAACCAGGCCCAGAAGGGCGAATCTGCTCTGCCACGTCACCAACTCACTCAGAAACGACACCGCTCTCGCTCTCCTTCCCCAACCGGGTCCGCGCTTCCGCCTCGGCCCGGCACCAGATCTCTTTCAGCGGCAGGCCCAGCTCCTCTGCTGCCAGCCGGCAATCCTCGTATTCCGGCTTAAGGTTCACCAACTTTCCCTCCCAGGTGGCCACCTTCACTCGGATCGGCTTTTCCCCCACGGTGACGGTCATTTGGGCCCGCTGACACCTGGCGCGGCGCATCACCTGCCAGCGCAGGCCGAGGGTGGTCGTCTCCTGGAAGAGCGTTCGTTGCATGGCCTCCCGGGAGGCCGGCGGAGCCAGCACCTGGAGAATGACCCCCGGCCGGCCCCGCTTCATCACCGCGGGCAGCAAGGTCACATCCCAAGCTCCCTCTCTGGTCAGGCGTGCCGAGACGTGCTCAAAGAACTCGGGATTCATGTCGTCCAGGTTGGCCTCCAGGACCAAGACTTCGTCCTCGGGGCAGTCCTTGCCACCCTCTTCCGCCTCCCCCAGCCACAGGCGCAGGAGGTTGGGGGGGCCGGGCCCCTCCCGCTGACCTGCGCCGTAGCCTATGCTCTGCAGGGTAAACGCCGGGCAGGGTCCGAAGACAGCGCCGGCCGCCCGCAAGATGGCCGCCCCGGTGGGCGTCACCAGCTCCCACCCGCGGGGATCGCCGTGCACCGGAACCCCGCGCAAAAGTTCCAGCACCGCCGGGGCAGGCAGGGGCAACGGGCCGTGCGGAGACTCCACGCAGCCCGTTCCCAGGGGAAGCGGGGAGGCATAAACCCGCTCTACCCCCGCCATCTCCTGCAGCACAGCCGCCCCCACTACGTCCACCAGAGTGTCCAGCCCTCCCAACTCGTGGAAATGTACCTCCTCCGGCGCAATCCCATGAACTTTGGCTTCCGCCTCCGCCAAGAGGGCCAGGGTGCGCCCTGCCCGCTCCTTTACCTTGGGAGGCAAGTCGCTCCGCGCCAGGATGGCCTGAAAGTCCGCCAGGCGGCGGAGAGGGGGCTCTTCCTCCTCCACCCGGACCTCCACCTGGAGCGCCCGCAGAGCGCCCCGGCGCACCTCCCGGCGGGCCAGGGAAAACCCCCGCACCGGCAGCAGGGCCAGTTGCCGGAGCAGCTCTTCGTAAGAGAGTCCGGCATCGAGCCAGGCGCCGAGGACCATATCCCCGCTGACCCCGGAGGGGCAATCAAAGTAGGCCACCTTCATGGAGAGCCCGCTCCTTCTACCGGTTCCACCACGGGGGTATTGATCCTCGTGGCCAGGCAGGCGGCCCCAAAGCCGTTGTCTATATTGAGCACCCCCACCCCGGCCGCGCAGGAGTTGAGCATGCTCAACAGCGCAGCATAGCCCCCCGCCCCCGCTCCATACCCCGCGCTGGTGGGAACGGCGATGACCGGTCGGGGGATTAACCCGCCCACCACCGAGGCCAGGGCCCCGTCCATTCCTGCCACCACGATCACCGCCTGGGCGCGGGAAAGGGCGGGCAGGTGGTCTAAAAGGCGGTGCAGCCCCGCCACCCCTACGTCGTAGAGGCGCAGCACGGGGTTGCCGAAGAACTCGGCCACCACCGCCGCCTCCTCCGCCACGGGCAGATCAGCCGTGCCGGCGCTGAGGACCGCCACCGTGCCGAGGCGCTGGGGGGCAGGGGCCTGTCGGAACGTAATCAGACGGGGCACGGGATGAAATACGGCGCCGGGGAGGACGCCCGCCACAGCCTCCCCTTGCTCCCGGGTCGCCCGCGTGACCAAGACGTTCCCGCCCGCCGCAGCCAAGCCGCGGGCAATGGCCGCCACCTGCTCCGGGGTCTTGCCGCCGCCGTAGATCACCTCGCCAAAGCCGCAGCGAATCCCCCGGTGCGTGTCCGGACGGGCGAAATCCAGCTCCAGATACGGTAAGAACTGCAGGCGTTCCAAGGCCTCTTCTACGGAGAGCCGGTGCTCGTACAAAGCGCCCAGCAGTTCAGCCAGGGTTGCTCTCTCCATCCTTCTTCCCTCGCTATCCTGCGGCGTGCGCTATCTCTGCCAAAGCTTTCACCAGGGCATCAATCTCTTCCTCCGTGGTAAAACAGCCGGTACTGATGCGCACCGCGCCCCGCGGGAAAGTGCCCAAGGTGCGGTGCGCCCAGGGGGCGCAGTGCAAGCCGGCCCGGACGGCGATCCCGTATGCCTGATCCAAAATAAAGGCTACCTCGGCGGGGGAAAGGTGGCGCACGTTGAGCGCCAGGATGCCCACCCTTTTTTCAGGTTCCTCGGGGCCGTAAAGCTCGAGCCCTTCTATGCGGCGCAGCCCTTCCTGCAACCTCCTCTGCAAGGCCAGCTGGTGCCGCCGGACGTTCTCCAGACCCCTCTCCTGGAGGAAGGCCACGCCCTCCCCCAGGGCGGCAATCCCCACCGAATTCAGCGTGCCGCTCTCGTAGCGGTCGGGGATCGCCTCCGGCTGCTGTGGCAGTTCGGATTCACTCCCCGTCCCCCCCTCCTTCAAGGGTTTCAGGCGCAGGCCCTCTCGAATGAAGAGGCCGCCCGTCCCCGGAGGCCCCAACAGGCCTTTATGGCCGGGGAAGGCCAACAGGTCGATGGGGGTCCGCTGTAGATTCAGCGGGAGTTCTCCCACCGATTGCGCCGCATCCACCAGCAGCAACACTCCGCGCTCTCGCAGGCGCAAAGTGGAGGCCACCTCTTCCACCGGGAGGATGGTCCCGGTGACATTGGAGGCGTGGCTCAGAACCACCAGGCGGGTATTGGGGCGGAGAGAGGCCGCCACGGCCTCGGGGGAAAGCTCCCCGGCCGGCGAGCAAGGGACTAC
>JASBVW010000084.1 GCA_029961005.1 Bacillota bacterium | reverse complement strand
CATGGAGGGGTTCATGGCGGGGGCCAGTAAGACGGGAGCCCGCACTGCCAGCATCACTGTGGAGAGGGCGTCGTCCGCCAATCCCCAGGCCAACTTGGCTATGATATTGGCGGTGGCGGGAACAATCAGGGCTAGGTCAGCAGAGCGAGCTACCTCAATGTGGGGCACACCGCAGGCAGAAGGGTCGAGAAAGAGGTCTCGCAACACCGGCCGGCCGGCCAATTCAGAGAGGGTGAGGGGAGTGATAAAGTGCTCCGCGTGGCGCGTCATGACCACCTGCGGCGCTGCTCCCCGCCGGCGCAAGGTGCGGACCAACTCCGCAGCCTTGTAGGCCGCAATCCCCCCTGTCACCCCGACCAGGATGCTCTTTCCTGCCCAGAGCTTTCGGCTGTCCGCCTCCTGCTCACTTAATGCCGGACTTGGTCCGCTCATAAGAGATCTCGCCTTTCGCCAGCTCCTCCAAGGCAATGGTCAGTGGATGCCGGCTCTCTGACTGGAGGCGCGGCTCAGCCCCCTGCATTAATTGGCGGGCGCGCTTGGCCGCCACCACTACCAGGGCATACTTGCTGTCGGCTTTAGTGAGGAGAAGATCCAGCGGCGGATCGGTCATCATGGTCTCGTCCCCTCCCCGTAGTGATTCTGGTTAAAGCGTTCCCGGAGAAAGCGGCGGTAATCTGTGCGCGTCACCCGGCGCGTCTCCGCGCTGACGATAGCGCTTAGGTCCTCCACTGCCCGGTCCAGGTCGTCATTGAGGACCACGTAATCGTACTCTGCCACAGCGGCCAGTTCTTTTTGGGCAGCGGTCAGGCGCTGGACAATGGTCTCCTCGCTGTCCGCGCCCCGGGAGCGGATGCGCTGCTCCAGCGCTTCCCAGGAAGGCGGCATGAGGAAGATGAAGACGCCGTCGGGCACTTTCTGCCTGATCTGCGCCGCCCCCTGGGGATCCACGTCCAGAACCACTGAATAGCCGCTGCTTAGGCAGTCTTCAATGAAGCGGCGCGGAGTCCCGTAATAATGGCCGTAGACCTCCGCCCATTCCAACAGTTCACCCTGGTCGACCAACTGGCGAAACTTTTCCCGGTCCACGAAGAAATAGTGTTGGCCGTCTTTCTCTCCTCGACGCGGAGGACGCGTCGTCACGGAGATAGAATACCGGAGGTCGGTGCGCTGTGTCAACAGCCGGTTGAGAACGGTATTCTTCCCTACGCCCGAAGGCCCCGAAAGCACCGCCAGTACACCGCTCCGGTAGAGAAGTTTCCTGGAATCCGTCACAGCCCACTCTCCCTCTTTACTCGGGCACCTCTACGCTTTCTTTAGAGATCAGCCGGTGGGCAACCGTCTCCGGCTGGACCGCAGAGAGGATGACGTGGTCGCTGTCGGTGATGATGACCGCCCTCGTCCTGCGCCCGTACGTGGCGTCGATGAGCATCCCCCTATCCCGGGCCTCCTGAATAATCCGCTTAATAGGCGCCGACTCCGGGCTGACAATGGCGACAATGCGATTGGCTGCCACAATATTACCAAAACCGATGTTAATAAGCCTAATCTCCATCGCTGTACCTCCTCATCCTAGACGGTTTGGCTCCCCTGCCCTTTTTTCGCCCCTGAGATCCGATCAGGCTCCTCTTCGGACCCACATCACCTCACTCCACGTTTTGCACCTGCTCCCGTATCTTGTCCAATTCGCCCTTGATCAAGATCACCCGCTGCACTATCTCCAAGTCGGTGGTCTTGGCGGCCATGGTGTTGACTTCCCGGTGCATCTCCTGAAGTAGGAAGTCCAATTTGCGCCCTACCGCCGGTTCGTCACCGGAGAGGATGGCCTCCAGCTGAGCGGCGTGGCTCTGCAGGCGCACCACTTCCTCCGCGATGTCGCTCCTCTCGGCGAAGAGGGCTACCTCCGCCGCCAGACGCCACTCGTCCAGCGCCTGGTGGCCTAACATTTCCTGGACCCGCGCCGACAGCTTTTGGCGGTACTCCTCCACTACGCGCTCCTTGCGCCCCTCTATCTCTTTCACCCACCTCTGGATGCTCTGCAGGCGCGCGGAAATATCCTCCGCCAGATGCGCCCCCTCCCGGAGCCGCATCGCCAGGAGCTCGGCTACGGCTCTCTGCGCCGCCTCCGCCAAGACGGGCCAGATCAGCTCATGCTCGGGAACCTCCTCGCTCACCTGTAAGACCCCGGGCAACTGGACAGCCAGGCGCCAGTCGGGGGGCTCGTCCTGCCCCAGGACAGCCTGCACCTGGGCAATGGCAGCCAGGTACCCTTTCAGCAGTGGAAGGTCCACCGCCACCGGGTACACCACCCCTTCGGCCGCGGAGGCCCTCACCTCCACCTCCACGCGCCCCCGGAAGATCTGTGCCTGCAGCAGGCGGCGCAAGCGATCCTCCAGCGCTGCCCAGCCTTTAGGAAGGCGAAAAATAAAATCGGCGTAGCGATGGTTGACAGCCTTGAGCTCGACCTCGACCCTGTATTGGTGGCCGGCTGCCTCACCTCTGCCGTACCCGGTCATGCTCCTCAGCATGGAAAAACCCCTTTAAAGGCTCTTCTGCTGCTATTTCGGCCAAATCGCCTATTCTATATTCCACTCCCTCCGGAAAAATCCTCCTCTCAGTGATCTTGGATTTGGCGGCGCAGCCAGGGCCAGCAGAAATCAGAGAGGAAGACCCCGAAGAGGATAGCCGCACCGATGACCAGCCAGGACCCCAAGTCCAGGGGGACGGCGTGCAGCAACCCGGCCAAGGGCGGGAGATAGAGGAAAGCCAGGTGTACGCCCGCCGAAAACAAGACCGCCCAAAAAAGAAAGGCATTACCACCCCGGGTCCAGAGCCACCGCGGCCCCTGGCAGCGCAGCGCGTAGGCCAGTTGGGCCAGGACCAAGGCAGTAAAGGCGGCGGTGCGGGCCTTCTCCTCCCCCTGGCCTTGCAGCAACAGGGACAAAAAGGCAGCCAAAGTGCAGAAGGAGAACAGGGCCCCCTGCTTGGCAATGGTGGCCATGAGGCGCCGGGTGAGGATAGGCTCGCCGGGCGCTCTGGGTGGCTGGCGCATCAGGTCCGGATCGGCGGGCCCCATGCCTAAACCCAAGGCCGGCAGGCCGTCAGTGACCAGGTTCATCCACAAGAGTTGCGTCGCGGTCAGGGGAAAGGGGAGATTGGCGGCAGCAGCAATGAGCATAGTTAAGACCTCGCCCG
This sequence comes from Bacillota bacterium, assembly GCA_029961005.1. GTDB lineage: Bacteria > Bacillota > UBA5301 > JASBVW01 > JASBVW01 > JASBVW01. The sequence goes on along the minus strand of JASBVW010000084.1, from coordinate 3,249 downwards.
CGTTACAGGCCAGAAGGTAGCGGATGAAACGCCGGATGCTCTGGTAAATGGAGCGCCCTTCTTCCACGGCCGCCACGATGGTGGCGTAATTGTCATCCGCCAGTACCATAGCGGCGGCGCCCCGGGCCACATCCGTCCCCGTGCGCCCCATGGCGATCCCTATATCAGCCTCTTGGAGGGCGGGGGCATCATTGACGCCATCCCCCGTCATGGCCACCACTTCCCCCTCCGCCTTTAGGGCCTGGACCAAGCGGAGCTTGTGGCGCGGGGTGACGCGGGCAAAGACCCGGCAGCGCTTGACCGCCGCCCGCAGCTGCTGCTCACTCAATTCGTCTAGATCCATCCCCGTCAGGACTTCTTCCCCCTCGGTGAGGATCCCCACTTCCCGGGCGACGGCTCCGGCAGTCAAAGGATGGTCTCCCGTCACCATGATGGTACGGATGCCCGCCGCAGCGGCCTTGCTTACCGCCTCCTTCACCTCGGGCCGCGGCGGATCGTTGAGCCCTACCAGCCCCACCAAGATCAGGCGCTCCTCTACTGGGGGCGCTGCTTCCCCTCCCGGGCCCAGCCGCTGCAAAGACCGCACCTCTTCTTCGCTCAGGGGGCGAAAGGCCAGAGCCAATACGCGGAGCCCCTGTCGCCCCAGCTCCTCCTGCACCCGGAGAAAGGAAGCCCGCCTCTCTTCTGTCAGCGGCTCCGCTCTCCCCCCGGAGAAGACGGCTCGGCTGCGGGCCAGAAGGGCGTCCACCGCTCCCTTGCTGAAGGCCAGCGGGACGCCGCCGGGCGGCCGGTAGCACACGGTCATCATGCGCCGCTCCGCTTCAAAGGGGAGCTCGGCGAGGAACTCCCAGTTCTCCTGCAGCTCCCGGAGGCGGATCCCCAAAGCGCGGGCCAGGCGCACCAATGCCCACTCCGTCGGATCTCCCGGCTCCTCCCCCTCCTCACCTTCCTTTAGCCCCACCTGCCCCCGGGGCAAGGCGTGACAGAGGGCAGCAATCTCTCCCAAACGGCGCAGCCCGGGGAAGCGAGGGTCGGAGAGGGACCGCGGGGAGAGGGCGGCCGCCTCCACCTTCCGCCCGTCTACAAACAGGACCCGCGCCCGCATCCGGTTCTGGGTGAGAGTCCCGGTCTTGTCGGCACAGATGACGGTGGCGCTCCCGAGCGTCTCCACCGCCGCCAGGCGACGCACAATGGCCTGCCGGCGGCCCATTCTCTGCACGCCCAGTGCCAGCACGATGGTAACCACCGCCGGCAATCCTTCTGGGATAGCCGCCACGGCCAGGCTGACTCCGGTGAGAAACATCTCCCTCAGCGGCCGGCCGTAAGCCAGGCCGACCGCAAAAATGGCCAGGCAGACCGCGAGGCAGCCGGCCACCACCAGGCGGCCCAGGTGGGCTAGGCGGCGTTGGAGAGGTGTACCATTTCCCTCCGCCTCGCGCAAGAGATGGGCGATGCGCCCCATCTGAGTATGCGTTCCGGTGGCCACCGCTATTCCCTTGCCCCGCCCGCGCACCACGACGGTACCCAGGAAAACCATGTTGGCCTGCTCCCCTAAAGGGAGACCTTCCTTAGCTAACGGCTCCACCTGCTTGGAGACAGGGTGAGACTCGCCGGTGAGGGCAGACTCCTCCACCTGGAGCGACCAGGCCTCGATCAAGCGCAGATCGGCCGGTACCCGGTCTCCCGCCTCCAAGAGAACCACATCTCCCACCACCACCTCCGCCGCGGGTATGCGGACCTCCTTTTTCCCCCGGAGGACCCGCGCCTCAGGCGCCGAAAGGCGCTGCAGCGCTTCCAGGGCCCGCTCGGCCCGATACTCTTGAAAGACCCCCAGGCAGGCGTTGAGGACCAGGATGCAGACGATGGTGGCGGCATCGCTCCATTCGCCTAGCAAACCGGAGACGACCGTGGCCGCCAAGAGGGTTAACACGGTCACGTCCTCAAACTGGGCGAGGAAAAGGCGCCCGAGGGTGGGTGGGCACCTTTGGGGCAGGGTGTTACTTCCGTAGCGCCGGAGACGTTCTCCGGCCAAACGAGGCGAGAGGCCCTGCTCCGCATCTACCTTTAACGCCTGCAGGACCTCCGAGACTGACATGGCATACCAGGGTTTGCGCACAGTAAAGCGATCCCTCCGGACGGCGATGCGCGGCCGTGCCGTGCAGCCACTGCAACTCTATGCCCGCCCGCAGGGAAAAATTACGAGCCCGCCAGTTCCTTCAGCGCCGCTTTGGCCTCTTCGTTGCCGGGATCCAGGCGCAGTACCGCCTCGTAGCTGGCTTTGGATTCCTCCCGTCGGTCCAGGCTCCGGCTGAGGCGTCCCCGCTCCAGCCAAGCCGCCAAGTACTCCGGGCTCTCCTCGACGCTCCTCCGGAGATGCCACAAAGCCTCCTCCTTCTCACCCCGGGCCCATAAAACCAGGGCTAGCCGGCGGTGAGCCACCGCTAAGCGCGGCGAGGACTCCAGGGCCTGGCGGTACTTCTCCTCTGCCCTTTTCCGGTCGCCGGCCGCTTCTAAAAAGATGGCCTCCAGGGCTTGAAGGGCCGCGCGCTCGTTTTGCGCCTCGGCCGGGAAAGAGGCCGCCAGGGCCTCCAGGGCCGCTGCGGCTTCGTCCGGGCGGCCCAAGGCTTCCAAAGATAAGGAGAAGGCCAAACCCAGCTCCGGCTCAGGCGGGCCTGCCTCTCGGGCCTGGGCCAAGAGCGCCGCCGCCTCCCGCGGAAACCCCAGGTAGAGGTAGATCAGACCTTGCCTCAAAGCCGATTCTTCGCCCGAGCTGGCCCGGCCCAGGCCAAAGAAGCCCCAAACCAGTGCCGCCGCCAGGGCACCGCACAGAATCCAAGCGCCAATCCGCTTCCGCATGCACACTTCCCTCTCTTTAGCCAGGGGAACCTCGCCCTTCCTTATTTTCCTCTTCGGCGAGCCAACCCCTCCTTCTTCCGCAGATTGCCAGGAGCCTCATTGACCGGGAACGGGAGGTGGATTATACTGGGGCCGGAGGGAAGGCCCATGCCAATGGACGGACTGGTCATCGCGGCCCTGGTGCCGGAACTGCAGCAAGAACTGGCGGGGGCGCGCATTCAGAAGATATACCAGCCGGTGGAGCACCAATTTCTCCTGGGGCTTTACCGGGGAAAGCGCCGCTGGCTCGTCCTCTCCCTCGAACCGACCCACCCCTTTCTCTGCCTTCTGGAAGAAGTCTCCAGCGACAACCCGCCCTCCCCGCCCGCCTTCTGCATGCTGCTGCGCAAGTAC
>JASBVW010000083.1 GCA_029961005.1 Bacillota bacterium | reverse complement strand
CGGTAACCCCGCAACTGGCCAAAAAGGTACTCAGCCGGGGCAGCAGTTCCACAACGACTGGCTCGACGCTTCCCTTCCCCTCCCGGCTGCTCACCTCCGGCTCACCGGGCGACCCGCCGGCCCGGACCTCGTCCACGGCCCGGCCCAGGGCTCCGTGAACGTGCAGATCAATAAAGCCGGGGACGAGATATCCTTCCCCGGCATCTACCTCCGCCTGAAGCGAAGCCACCAACTCTGAAGGGCAGTCCGCTTCACGGCCCGCGTACTCGATCACCCCGCCCCGGATGATCACCGCGGCGTGCTCAATCCACCCGCGCGGGCTCCACATCCTGCCCCGGCACTGGATCCGCCGCTGCTCCATCTTCCTCCCCTTTCGCTGCTCCGGTGGGCATTCCTCGCGCCCCCGCCTCAGCCGGCTCCGCCGGCGGCGCAGCCGCGCCCCCACCCTGGGCCGCCAAGTGCCCGTGCCAGAGGCCCAGGTGAGCCTTAACTTCCAAAATGCGCTCCACTGACCGATCCAGCCTCTCTAGAGGCAGGCGCCCCGCCCTCACCGCCCAGAGCACCACCCGGTGCACCTCTTCCCCTCCGGCTCCCGGGGGGAGGATCAAGAGGTCCGCCCCGGCAGCAATGGCCTCCACTGCAGCGAAGCCCGCCTCCGGGCCGGCCAGTCCGTCCTGCAGCTCCCGGATCGCCAAAGTCGCATCCCCATCCGAGAAGGCCGGCCATGCCGGCCCTTCCAGAAGGGTTAGCCCTTCAGGCCTGTACCACCTGGCCCCAGCGTCCAGCGCCGTCCCAAAGGTAAAAGGGCCCCGGAGCAACAGAGGCGGCACCAGGCTGGGGGAGAGGAAGCCCGCCTCCCGCACATCCCTGGCCAGGCGAGCCAGCAGAGGATCCGCAGATTCCGCGCCGGGAGCGGTACGCGCCGGGTCACCCCGCAAGAGCACGCCGCTCGCCCACCCCTGGGCCAGGAGACTCCTTTGTTCCGGTGAGAGAGCCGGCCCCTCCAGCGTCAAAAGCAGCATCTGGCCCACCTTTTCTTCCACAGATAACTGTTGAACTACCTGCTGGGCGTCCCCGCCCGGTATGCCCGCCCTTTGCGACTTCCAGGGCAAAACCGGCACCTGTACCTTCTCTGAGAAGGTCTCCTGAGCCACCTTCTCCAAAAGATCCCCCCGCGCCGCCACCGTGCGGTAGTCAAAGAGGATGACGCCGGAGGCGCCCGCCCGGCGGGCGGCCTCGATCTTCTCCACAATGGAAGCCGGGCGAAGCAGTTGATACGCCCCTATCCCCGCATAAACCGGCCTCTCCCCCGCCACCGCCACCGCCGCCCGGACCTGCCGCTCCACCACTTCCGTATCGGTGGAATAGGCCATGAGAGCCACAAAATCTACGATCCCCTCGTGCAGCCAGGTAGGCCAATCCTGAAAGTACTCCGCTCTGGCCGCTACCGGATCGGGGAAGACGGCCGCTGAAACTTTGACCTGCGGCCGAATCGCCGCCACGGTCTGATAGACGCGGCGCACCACCTCGGTCACCTGGCGGCTTCGCCAGAGGTCCCATTCCTCTTTTAAGGCCCGGAACTCCTCCGGCCCCAGCTGCTCTTGGAGTTGTCCGCCTTGGCGGAAGAGGTCCACCGGATCGTAGCCGGTGGCCAGGCGGAAGGCCTCCCGGTTTTCCGGGCTGTACCCCATCTGGCGGCCGGGATAGCGGATGTAGTCCAGGTGAACCCCATCCACGGCGTAGTTGCGCACCAGCTCCGCCACCACAGCCTGCAGGTACTCCCGCACCCCTTCGTACCCCGGCTCCAAAAAATACCCGGCCAGATTGCGCCGCTCGCGCGAATCGTATTGCCAGATCGTCTTGCCCCGGGCATCGGTGACCACCCACTCCGGGTGGCGCTTCAGCACGTGAAGTTCTGAGGAGAGCGGCACGCCGAAACTTCCCACGTTGAGGGCGTTGATCCAGGCGTGCACCTCCAGCCCCCGGGCGTGCGCCTCGTCCAGCGCCACCTGCAGGGGGTCAAAGTCGGGCGGCAGCTCCTGCTCCCGCGGCAAAAGCTCTGAGCGGTAATAGGCTTCCCCCTGCCCGTTGACCTGGAGAAAGAGGGCATTGAAGTGGCTGTCCGCCGCCCGGCGCACCAGGTTCCGCACCGCCTCTGGATCGGTCAGAGTCCAGCGCGTCACCCAAAGGGCCCGCAATTCAGGGGAAGAACCCGGCTGAGTCAAAACCTCGTAGGTCACCGCCCGCGCCCCCGGGCTGTCCCATCCCCAGAAAGCCAGTATGATTCCTAAGGCCGCCAGGAAATACTTACCCATGCTGGTCTACTCTTCACCCTTCAGAATCTTTCACCACCCGCAGGAGGAAACCTTCTCCCCTCCGCAGACTGGCAGAAAATGACTGCAATGAATAGGCGAAGATCCTCTCCGCCATATTAAAAAAGAATTTCGGCGGTGGAGAGCACTATGGAAAGAGTGGCAGAGAAGAGGAGTGGGCGCACCAGCAGGAACTTCCCCTTCGGCGCTGTCCGGCGATCGGCCAGGCAGCCTCGCCCCGTCACGCGGATCTGGCCACCGGTGGACCCAAACCGGTGGATGGGGCCGCAACCGCTGCCGGCCAGTTATGCGGACAACCGAGTGGTGCTTTTGGCCCGCGATCCCCACTGGCTCTTTGCCTACTGGGACCTCGACCCCGCCAGGCAGGAACAGATCAACAGGCAGCACGGGCCGGGCGTCTGGGAATCCTCGCGGCTGGCCCTGCGCCTCTACGACCTGAGCTTGACCGGCCAGGAACAACCGGTCCAGGAAGTAGTGGTCTACGGCCTGACCAACTCCTGGTATTTGGGAGGCGGAGAGCCCGGCCACACCTATCAGGCGGAACTGGGCCTGGTGACTCCCCAGGGGTGCTTTATCGCCCTGGGGCGCTCCAATACCACTTCTACTCCCCGGGCGGGCATCTCCGATCTGGTAGACGAAGAATGGCTGACCATCGAAGAGCTTTATCACTTCCTGGCCGGCCAGGTAAGGGCAGAGGGATCGCCGGCCTTTGCGGAAGCCATGGCCAGGCACCTGGAGCAGTTCTTGGCCTCGCCCGGGCTGGCGGGCCCCTGGCCCTCCCCCCGCTCGCAGGGGAGATAAGCCTGCTCATCTCTTGCTCAAGGAGGTCAGTCTTGTGCCCAAAGGTTTTCTCGCCCTGATCCTCCACGCCCACCTGCCGTTCGTCCGCCACCCGGAGTACGAGTTCTGCCTGGAGGAGAACTGGCTCTTTGAGGCCATCACCGAGTGTTACTTGCCCCTTTTGGACACCTTCCAGCGCCTGGCCGAGGAAGGCGTGCCCTTCCGCCTCACCGTCTCCTTCACCCCTCCTCTGCTCTACATGCTCTCGGATCCCTTGCTCCAGCAGCGCTACCGCGCCCGGCTGTACCGCCTCCTGGAGCTGGCCGAAAGAGAAGTCCAGCGGACCTGGGCGGACCCGGCCTTCGCCCCCGTGGCTGCGCTGTACCGGGAGCGCTTGCAGCGGATGCGCCACCTCTACGAAGAGCGCTGCCGCTGCGACCTGGTGGCAGCCTTCCGGGAACTGGAGGCCGCCGGGCGGCTGGAGCTCATGGCCTCCGCCGCCACCCACGGCTACCTTCCCCTTTTGGACCTGCACCCGGAAGCAGTGCGGGCCCAGATCAAGGCCGGCGTGGAGACCTTCCGCCGCTTCTTCGGCCACGACCCCCTGGGGTTTTGGCTCCCCGAGTGCGGCTTTCAGCCAGGCCAGGAGTGCTTTTTGGCTGCCGAGGGGATTCGCTACTTCATCGTCGAGACCCACGGACTGCTCTACGCCTCGCCGCGCCCGCGCTACGGCACCTTCGCTCCCGTCTACTGCCCTGCGGGCGTGGCCGCCTTCGGGCGCGATGTAGAGAGTTCCAAGCAGGTCTGGAGCGCCCAGGAAGGCTACCCCGGCGACTACGACTACCGGGACTTTTACCGGGACATCGGCTACGACCTGGATCTGGATTACATCGGTCCCTACCTGCACCCGCCGGGGCTGCGGGGGCACACCGGCCTGAAGTACCACCGCATCACCGGCCGCACGGAGCACAAGGAACCCTACAACCCGCAGTGGGCCAGGGAAAAAGCCGCCCTGCACGCGGGCAACTTCATGTTCAACCGCGAGAAGCAGGTGGAGTACCTGGCTTCGGTCATGGACCGGGCCCCCATCGTGGTGGCCCCCTACGACGCGGAGCTCTTCGGCCACTGGTGGTTTGAGGGGCCCCAGTGGCTGGAGTTCCTGATCCGCAAGATCGCCTACGATCAGGAGACGATCAAGCTCTGCACCCCGGGCGATTACCTGCGCCTCTACCCGCGCAATCAGCTCAGCACGCCTTCGGGCTCCAGTTGGGGTTGGAAGGGGTACCACGAGGTTTGGCTGAACGGGAGCAACGACTGGATCTACCGGCATTTGCACAAGGCCAGCCAGCGCATGATTGAGCTGGCCAACGCCCATCCTTCGGCGGAAGGGCTCCGCGGCCGGGCCCTGCGCCAGGCCGGCCGGGAACTGCTTTTGGCCCAAAGCAGCGACTGGGCGTTTATCATGAAGACCGGCACCATGGTCCAGTACGCCACCCGGCGCTTCCAGGAGCACATCCACCGCTTCACGCAGCTGTACCACCAGATTAAGGAGGGGCGGATTGACGAGCCTTTCCTGGCCAGGCTGGAAGGAGAAGACAACCTCTTCCCGGAGCTGGACTACCGGCTCTGGGCCTCCTCCGACGCGCAGAGGGCGCCCAAGAAACTGGCGATCCGCCCGGCGTAATCGCTCACCAGGCGCTGGGCCTCCTCCTGGGTTCTCCCCTCACCCCAGACGTTAAAGCGGGGCAGTTCCGCGTCGGGCAGGACCAGAGCCCAGCCCTCGTCGTGAAAGACCTTGACCCCGTCCGTCAGCTCCACCCGCTGCCCCTTCAACTGGCCGAGGAGGGCGCGCATCACCCACCCTTTGGCTTCCCAGGGGCAGGGCACGGCCGCCTTCGCCTGGTGAAACTCCGGAATCTCCGCCAAGAGCTTCGTCAAAGCGCGCTTCTCCTGAGCCAGCGCCTCCAAGAGAAAGACGGCAGTAGCCAGGGCGTCAAAGGAGGAAGGCAAGGCTCCTCCGGCTACCTTGGCCCGGAGCGGCTCCAAAACCGCCCGCAAGGAGGCCTTGGTCCGGATGACCCGCCCGCCCAGGTGCTCCGCCAGGGTTTCCACGGCCTGGGAAGCGGTCACCGGCACAGCCGCGGTGCGGAAGCGGCGCAGCGCCAGCAAGGCCGCCAGGGGGAGCAGAAGCTCCTGCCGCACCACCTGGGCCCCTTCATCCACCAGCCACAGGCGTTCGCCGTCTTCGTCCACTAAAAAGCCCACCTGGCAGCGCCCGGCCCGCACCGCCTCTGCTACTCCCGCCAGGGTGGGCGGGGCGGGCTGAATCCGGCAGCCCAACTGGCCGAGCAACTGGGGGAGCACCGGCTCGAGGCTCAGGGGCACGGCGGCCGCCGCCACCTTCAGGCCGGCCGAAAGGAGCGCCGCCCGATCTACCGAGGCCACCAGGGCCTGCAGGTAGCGCTCCATCCCCTCGGCCCGGCAGGTCACTTCGCCAATGGCGCCCCCAGAGACGCGGCCAAAGTCCTCCCGGTAGTAAAGGTTCTCCAACGCCCGCTGCCGGCCGCGCTCCAGGGTCAGGCCCTGCTCGTCCAGGAACTCCACCAGCACCCGGCCCACCTCCTCCACCTGCCGGAGGTGAACCCCTCCCTTAAGGCTTAAGGAGGGAATGGCAAAGCGAGCCGCCGGAGAAGGCAAAAGCCCCAAATCGCACACCTGGGCCCCCGCCGACAGAAGGCCGCTCACCAGTGCCCCTTTCAGCAGGCGGGCGGCGGAGGAGTGGTCCGCGCTGACCCCCAGCCAGGAGCCGGCAGGAAGCAGGGCGGCAAAGGCGGCGCCCAGGCGCACCACCAGCTCTGGCGTGAGCTCCACGTTGGCCAGCCCGGAAACGCCCCGCAGCCCGAAGAGGTGCCGGGGCGCCCGCTCCCCCCAAACCAGGCTCGAGCTGAGGGTGACCCCCTCTCCCACTTGCTTGTAGGGCCAAACCTTGACCTGCGGGCGCACCGTGGCTTCTTCCTCTACACAGGCCCGGCTGCCCAAGACCGCCCCTTCGAAGGCCGCGCTCCGAGCCTTGAACCTCACCCCGTCGGCCGCCACCACCCCCCGCAACTCTGCTCCGCGGTCCACCACGGTGCGGGACCAGAGGATGGAGCGGCGCACCGAGGCCCCCGACCGGACGAGGCAATACTCCCCCAGGACGGCGTAAGGTCCCACCTCGGCCCCCGCCTCCACCACCGTCCCCCGACCCAGGTAGACCGGGCCGACCAGCCTGGCCCCGGGATCCACTCGAGCTCCCTCCTCCTGCCAGACCTCCGTTCCTCCCTGGACCCGGC
>JASBVW010000082.1 GCA_029961005.1 Bacillota bacterium | reverse complement strand
CGGGGCCGTCCATGTGGTCATGGCCACGGGAAAGGCCACCATCAGGAAGACCCGCCCGACCAGAGCCGGATTGAAGGGGTTGCTGCCCAGCCCGCCGTAGATTTGCTTGCCAAAGACGATGGCGAAGACTCCCCCCACCACCCCCATCCAGATGGGCAGGCGCGGAGGAAGGGTGAGGGCCAGGAGAAGCCCTGTCACCAAGGCACTGCCGTCGGAGATCGTCACCGCCCGGCCGCGGGCGCGCTGAAAGGCGGCCTCCGCCACCAGGGAGGCCCCGGTCACAGCCGCCACCAGTCCGAGGACGCCCCAGCCAAAGAGAAAGACCGCCGCCGCCAGGGCGGGCAGGAGAGCCAGGGCTACCCCGTACATCAATTGCGGCACGTCCTCGCCCGAGAGCAGGTGAGGCGAAGAGGCCACGGTCAAAAGCTTCGCCTCCCCTGCGCCCGCCCGCTCTCCCTCAGGCCTCTTCTGTGCCTCTTCCGCGGTTTCCGGCATCTTTATCCCTTCTTCCCCTTCGCTCGCCGGGCCAAGATCTCCGTCTTGGCCTGGCGTATGTACTGCACCAAAGGCCGCTCGCCCGGGCAGACATATGAGCAGGAACCGCACTCGATGCAGTCCAGGGCGTGATAAGCCTCTGCCTCATCCCACCGCCGGTGCTCCGCCGCTCGCCCCAGGTAAAGGGGCAACAGGCCCATGGGACACGCCCGGACGCACCGGCCGCAGCGGATGCAGGCCACGTTCCTGACCGCCGGCAGCTCCTCCTCCGTCAAGACCAAGATCCCGCTGGTGCCCTTGATCACCGGCACCCCCAGGTCGGCCACGGCCACCCCCATCATGGGTCCGCCCAGGACCACCCGGGCCGGCGCCTCGGCGAAGCCGCCGCAAAACTCGATCAGGTCTCGCACCGGCGTGCCCAGGCGCACCCGCAGGTTGCGAGGTCGCCGGACCCCTCGCCCCGTCACGGTGATCACCCGCTGGACCAGGGGGCGCCCACGGCGGATGGCCGCGCTCAGAGCGGCGGCTGTACCCACGTTCTGCACCAGCACCCCTACGTCCATGGGCAGCCCTCCGGAGGGAACCTGGCGGCCGGTCAGGGCGGCGATGAGTTGCTTCTCCGCCCCCTGGGGATAGCGGCTGGGGAGAACGGCCACGGCGACTCCTTCCTTCCCCCGCACCGCCTCCCGGAGCCGGGCGATGGCATCCGGTTTGTTGTCCTCCACGGCCACCCAGGCCCGCGCCGCCCCCACCGCCTTCATAATGGCCACCAGGCCGTCCAGGATGGCTTCGGTCTCCTCCAGCATCAGGCGGTGGTCGCAGGTCAAATAGGGTTCGCACTCGCAGCCGTTGAGGATGACCGTGTCAATGGGCTTGGTGGATGGAGGGGAGAGCTTGATGTGAGTAGGAAAGGCGGCACCGCCTAGCCCCACCAGCCCCGCCTCCTTGGCCAGGCGGCGGATCTCCTCGGGTGAGAGCCGCTCGGGGTCGCGAGGAGGTGCTTCCTCCACCCAGCGGTCTTCGCCGTTCCCCTCGATGACAATGGCCGGCAGCTCCCGCCCCGCAGGGTGGGGAAAAGGGGCGATGGCTGCCACCCGGCCGGCAATGGAAGCGTGGACGGGCACGGAGACAGGGGCCTCCGCCGCCTCCGCCACCACCTGGCCGGCCCGCACCTCTTCCCCCACCTTCACCACCGGGCGGGCCGGGGCACCTACGTGTTGCGAGAGGGGTAGAATCACCCGGCGCGGCAAAGGAGCCTCTTCGATGGGCAAAGCCGCCGTCAGCTCCTTGTGTTCCGGGGGATGCACCCCTCCGCGAATTCTCCCTCTACCTGGAAGCGGCCACAGCACGGTCCTTTCACTCCTGCGCGTCGATTCTGATTTTTATACTATGTCGGGTAATGCGTGAAATTTTCGACTTCGCGTTCCAATCTCCTCCTGGTCAATGTAAAAAATTAGAACTTTTGCTCCTCCCCCGGGGCGGAGAGTACCTCCACCACCCGGGGGTACGGACCTCTCCTGGATCCCCACGACTGCCAGGCCCGCACGGCCGCCAGGCTGGCCGCCACACCTGCCACCCCTCCGCCCAGGCCGAAGAGCTCCACCGGTTGGCGCCCCAAGGTGGTGCCCCCTATCACGCCGGCTAAAAAGCCCAAGGCCGGCAAAAGGTAGATGAAAGCCGCCGCAGTCGCTACTCGGGGCGAGGCCAGGGCCACCCGGACCATCGCCCCCGGCGGCGCCCCCAGGGGGTTGTCCACCTCCAGTTCCACCCACCGGGCAGCGGAGAGGCCGCACAAGCCACAAGAGCGACAGGCCTCTTCCCGCTTGAGGCGGACCAGGGCTTTGCCCCCCTGCACCTCCAGAATCTCCCCCACTTCTTCCATGCTCGCTCCCTCACTTGGCCAGTAGAATCCACGCCCCCCCGCCCAGCAGCAGGATCCCTACCACCTTGACCGGGCTGAAGGGAATGCGCAAGAGCCCGAAGAGACCTAAATGATCCACCAAAGCCGCCGTCAAGACCTGGGCCACCACAATGGCGGTGGTGGCAGCAGCCACCCCTACCCGCTTCATGCTGAGGACGACCCCGAAGGTGATGGCCACTCCTAAAAGGCCGCCCAAGAACAGATACCAGGGGGTGGAACCCACTTGCTGCAAGTCCCCTTGCCCCAGGCGCAGCCCAAAGAGCAGGAGGGCAGCGGAGGCGGCGCTCAAAAGGTGCACTACTAGCGTAGCCTCGAGGAGGCCGATGGCCTTACCCAGGGCGGTGTTGATCCCACCCTGGACCGCCATGGCCGCCCCGGCCCCGGCGGCGATCAACAGAGCCAGCAGCTTCACGGAAGACCTCCCTCAAGAGCGGATTCGGGACCTGACCCTTCTCCTCCTCTCTTAGCATGTTCGCTCCCCGTCGGGGCTATCCGGAGCCCGCTGGGCCGATACCCCTCCAGATCCAGGGCGACTGAGGTAAAGCCGGCCGCCCTGACCGCCCGGACCAGCTCCGCGCGCTTCCGCCAAGCCAGCTCCAGCTCTTCCTGCCCCACCTCAACGCGGGCCGACTCGCCGCTGTGGTAGCGCACCCGCACCTGGACCAAACCCAGGGCCCGCAGGGCGTCCTCTGCCGCTGCCACCCGCTCCAAGGCTGGGAGGGTGATGGGGGTGCCGACAGGAAAGCGTGAGGCCAGGCAGGCCATGGCCGGACGGTCCCAATTGGGCAGCCCCAGCGCCCGGGCCAGGGACCTGATCTCCCGCTTGCCGAACCCGGCCGCAGCCAGGGGGCTGAGCACGCCCAGCTCCCGGGCGGCCTGACGCCCGGGCCGAAAATCCGCTGCATCGTCGACATTGGTGCCATCCAGCACCCAAGTCAAGCCCCGGGCCTGAGCCAGGTCCTGCAGACGACCGTAGAGCTCCTTTTTGCAGAGGTAGCACCGGTCGGGCGGGTTGGCGCGAAAACGCGGGTCGCCCAGCTCCTCCGTCTCAAGCACCAGGTGCGGCACGCCCAAGCTCCGGGCCAGGGCCCGGGCGTGAGCCACTTCTCCCGGGGGGATCAGGGGAGAGGAGGCCGTCACCGCCAGGAGACCTCTCGAACCCCAGGTGCGCGCTGCCACCGCCAGGAGCAGGGTGCTGTCCACTCCGCCGGAGAAGGCCACGAGACCGCTCCCCAGCCGCCGCAGCTCTTCCTGAAGGCGCTCCAGCTTCTCTGCCCATTCAGCAGGCGCTGCTCTCATTGCTCACCCCCCGGAAGAGCGCCTCCAGGCTTAGATAGCGCTCTCCCGTGTCCGGGAAGATAACCACCACCCGCTTCCCCGCCCCCAGGCGGTTGGCCACTCGGATAGCCGCCCACGCGGCCGCCCCCTAGGAGATGCCGACCAGAATCCCTTCCTCCCTGGCCAGCCGCCCCATGGTGGCAAAGGCGTCCTCATCCCGCACCGGCACCACCTCATCCAGGAGCTCACGCTTCAGCACCTCCGGGATGAATCCCGCGCCGATGCCCTGAATGCGGTGCGGCGCCGGCGGGCGACCGGAGAGGACCGCGGAGGAGGCGGGCTCCACTCCCACCACCAAAAGGCGCGGGTTCCTCTCCTTGAGCACCTCCGCCACTCCAGTGATGGTGCCCCCGGTCCCGATGCCGGCCACCAAGGCGTCGATCTTCCCGCCCGTATCGGACCAGATCTCCTCAGCCGTGGTCGCCCGATGCACCGCCGGATTGGCCGGGTTTTTAAACTGCTGGGGCATAAAATAGCCCGGGTTCTCCCGCACCAGTTGCTCCGCCCGGGCCACCGCCCCGGCCATCCCTTCCGACCCCGGCGTCAGGATCAGCTCCGCTCCATAGGCGGCCACCAGTCCCCTCCGCTCCACGCTCATCGTCTCCGGCATGACCAAAATCAGCCGGTAGCCGCGGCTGGCCGCCACCATGGCCAGCCCTACCCCTGTATTGCCGCTGGTGGGCTCCACGATGGTACCGCCGGGCCGCAAAAGCCCGGCCCGCTCGGCCGCCTCGATCATGCTGAGGGCAATTCGGTCTTTGACGCTCCCTCCCGGGTTAAAGTACTCCAGCTTGGCCACCAGTTCAGCCGCTCGCCCGCTCACCAAACGGCGGATGCGAACCAGGGGCGTGCGGCCGATCAGTTCTTCCACGCTGCCGGCAATCCTCTCTCCCACAGGCCTCACCCTCTCGCGCTGTCATAAATGGATAAATTTCTGTTTAAATACTCGGAAATAGGGGAAGGAAAAGTGCCCGTTCCCCTGCGTCCCCAAGGGGAGGGCCTTCCCCCTCACGCTACCACGCGGTAGCCAGCCTCTTCAATCTTGCGCTGAATGACTTCGGTGCTGACGGCGTGGGCGTCAAATCCCACCTTGACCGAACCGCCCTCCAGGTTCACTACGACGTAATTCACTCCGGGGAGGGCGGAAACGCTCTTTTGAATAGACTGGACGCAGTGCTGGCAGCTCATCCCTTCCACGCGCAGGGTCACCTCTCTGGTTTCTCCGTGGTGGCTGCCGCAGCCGCAGGTCTCGCACACTTCGGCTTCACCTCCTCCCCGCCGCCCCAGACCAGGCTAAAAACTACCTCCATTATAGGCCCAGCTGATCATGCCTGTCAATTTTCAATGGCGCCGGACTAAGATCAGCACCCCCGTGGGGAGCTCATGGGCTGTGCTCCGGGTGGTGCGGGCCAGGACCAAGGCAATGGCGTCCCGCTCTCGCACGTCCCGGGCGTAGAAGACCGGCACCCCCCCGGCTGCCACCAGCTCTCGGTCCGTGGTCACCACTGCTACGATCTCCTCGTTCCTCGCGCCTTCGTTCACAGACCGCGCCTCGCCGCCAAGCGCCCGCTGCCTGCCGCCAGGGGTTTGCGCTTGGCGCCTTCAATGACCGGTATCCGGCGGAGGGCCTCCACCAAGGCGTCCTCGTCCCGGGCCAGCGGCACAATCACCAGCCCCAGCCGGCCTGTGGGGTGATGCAGCCGCACCAGGGGGGTGAACTCGGGCTCGTCCGCATCCTTGCGCACGCCCAGGATGGCTGCCACGTCGTGAGCGATGGCCTGGCGCTGGCCCGGATGGGCCAAAGTGGCGCGGGCGTTGAGGTCAACCGGCTCCAAGATGGCTCCCAGCCCGGCGCGGAGATAGACTTCCCTGGCCTCCGCCCGGCCCACGTTGGCCAGAAAGATCTCCCCGACGTAGAGGTCAGCGCCGCGAAAGGAGAGGGGAGCGATCCGGATCCGGGCGTAGTCGCCCAGCTTCTCCCCGCGCATCACCTGCTCCAGGAGGAGCAGGGAGAGGAGGCCCCCGGCCCCTCCGGCCAACCAGGGGAAGAGGCCCCCCCACCTGCCGGCCGAATAAGCCAGGGCGCTGGAGACCAGGGCGCAGATCATGGCCAGGTAATTGCGGGCTTCAAAGACCTTGGCGATCCCCTCTATATAGGCGGTACCCCGGGCTACCAGCTCCGTCTCTTCCAACTGGCTCAGGCTCCGGCGCTCCATCTCCCGGACTTCCCGAAACTGTTGGGCCGCCAGGATGAGAAAGGTGGCGGCCTGGAAGTTGCGGCTCACCAGGGCGGGGACGGCCACCGCCCCCACTGCGGCGGCGATGAAGCCTAAAAACAAATGGGTGGCATAGGCCTGCGGGTAGCTGGGGTACTGGCGAAAATCCACCCGGAGGAGAAACAGGCGGGCCAGGGTCCCGGCCAGGATGCCAACGGCGATAGGGGGGCCGTATTGACCCATCTCCGGCCACCTCCCTCAAGCTGGTCTCCGGTCTGATTTAGTTTCCCCCCGGCCCTTTCCCTTTAATCTGGACCTACTGGACGATAACGGCCGTGTAACCCTTGCGCTTCAGTTCCTCTACCTGACGCTCGGCCCGTTCCCGCGCGGCAAAAGCCCCTACCTGAATCCAGGTGGGAGAGCCCGGCGTCAGCCAGACCTCGTACCCGGCCCGTTCCAGCTTCTGCGCCGCCTGCTGCGCCTTTGGTCGCGGGTCTTGCCGTCCTCACCCGCACGGAGCTCTTGCTCGTGCTCCTCGGCG
>JASBVW010000081.1 GCA_029961005.1 Bacillota bacterium | reverse complement strand
GGCGCCTCCTGATCACCGTGGAGATCGGACAGCAACCGAAAGAGTTCTGAGCCCGGACCGGCAAGGCCAACGCAGCGGAGTGGAAAAGGGGGCAGCGCACCAGCACTGCCACCCTTTCTTCAGTCTGGTTGGCGGGCGGCTGCGTGAATGAAGAGCCCTTCCTGGCCGGTAAACCCGCACAGGAGACAGCGCACCTCCAGGGAGGGCCGGCCGTTGGCTCCTTCGATGGTCCATTCGTCGGCAGCGTAGAGGATCTCCCCCGTGCGCGGGTCCTTTTCCACTTGCTGGGAGAGGCTCTGAATCAAGGCAAAGCGAGTGCGGTTGCCCCGGCAGTGAGGGCAGAGGTAGCGGGCGGGCATGGGAACCTCCTCTCTTTCTTCTCGCTCTCATTTAGTGTGGTTGCTCCTGGTTTTTTTATGAGCAAAGCGCCAATAATAAGCACAGCATGTGCGAGAAGAGAGGGAGAAGAATGCGCTGCCCCCGGTGCGAAAATCAGTTGGTGCACGGCCATTGTCCAGCCTGCGGCGCAGTCTATCTGCCGCGCTGTCCGGAGTGCGGCAATACCTTAGAATTTGAGAGCTTTGACGAGCAAGGAGTGGAGTTTCTGCGCTGCGGGCGCTGTGCCAATGAAACCGTCTTTGAATGGGTGAACCACGACAACCGCCCTGATCTGGTCTGAGGGAGGAATTGGTGCGGGCTTGCCGAAGGAGAAGGGAGGGGAGGAAGGGCGGGATGGGTGCGCAGGTGCTTTTCGTCTGCTCCGGGAATACCTGCCGCAGCCCTATGGCGGCGGCGCTTTTGCGCCGGCTGCTCGGGGAGCGCTGTCGGGATCTTATCGTCACCTCGGCCGGCACGGCGGCGCTGGAACAGGCTGCGGCCTCTGAGCACGCCCAAGAGGTCATGCGCCGGCGCGGCCTGGATTTGGGTAACCATCGGGCCCGGGCGGTGACGGCGGAGATGGTGCGCTCGGCTACGCTGATCCTGACCATGACCGCGGAGCACAAAGCGCGCCTTTTGAGCCTGGACCCCCAGGCGGCGGGGAAGGTGTTCACGCTCAAGGAGTTTGCCGGCGAGGAAGGCGAAGTAGAAGATCCGGTCGGCGGTGGCCTGGAAACCTATGAACGTTGTGCAGCAGAGCTGGAAGAGCTTTTGCGCAAGATAATGCCTAAACTACAGGGCTGGTGCGAGGGGGAGAGGCATGAAAGAGGCGCTGCGGGTGGCAGTGGGGTCTGACCACGGGGGCTTCAGGCTGAAGGGCGAAGTGATCGGCTTTTTGAGGGAGCGGGGTTTCCCCTACCAGGACTTCGGCACCTATTCCGAAGAAGGGTGCGACTATCCTGATGTGGCGGCGGTAGTGGCCCGAGCGGTGGCCAGGGGCGACTTTGACCGCGGCATCCTCATCTGCGGGACAGGCATCGGGATGAGCATTGTGGCCAACAAGGTGCCCGGGGTGCGGGCGGCCCTCTGCCACGATACCTATTCCGCCCGCATGTCCAGGGAGCATAACCAGGCTAACATCCTGACCTTGGGCCAGCGGGTGATCGGGACGGGGCTGGCGCTGGAGATCGTTTCGGTATGGCTTGAGACCCCCTTCTCCAACGAGGAGCGCCACCTGCGGCGGGTGGGCAAGATCCGGGAGCTGGACGAGGCGCTGCGGGCGCGGGAGGAAAGCGGTGGACCGCCCGTCGTGGGATGACTACTTCATGCAGATAGCCGACCTGGTGGCTCAGCGCTCTACCTGCCTGCGGCGGCAGGTAGGGGCGGTAGTGGTCAAGGACCGGCGGATTTTGGCCACCGGGTACAACGGCGCCCCTGCCGGCATCCGGCATTGCAGCGAGGTAGGGTGCCTCAGGGAGGAGTACGGCGTGCCGTCCGGGGAGCGCCACGAGCTGTGCCGAGCCATCCACGCGGAGCAGAACGCCATTATTCAGGCCGCCCTGCACGGGATCAGGTTGAAGGGCGCCACCCTTTACTGCACCCACCAGCCGTGCTTGCTCTGCGCCAAGATGCTCATCAACGCCGGTATTCGGCGCATCGTCTACCGCGGAGACTATCCGGATCCCCTGGCAGTGGAGTTTCTCCGGGAGGCCAAGGTTAAGCTGGAGCGCTACGGGGAGGCGAGGAAAGAAGAGGGGGGCTAAACAGGTATTTGCTTTGACGCCCGGCCCAAACCCGGCTAAAATTTAAGGGGTGTACGGAGCAATGGAACTTTATCTCAACGGCTTTGTCGCGTCTTTTTTGCTCACGGCGTTGATTACGCCCTTCGTCTGGCTGGCCGCCCGCAGGTGGAGGCTTCTGGATTGGCCGGACGAGCGGAAGATCCATCGCTTCCCCGTGCCCCGGCTGGGCGGGGTGGCCATCTACCTCTCCTTGCTGGCCTCTGCGCTGATTTTTTTACCGGACGGGCACCTGCTCGCTCTTCTTCTCCCGGCGACCGCCATCTTCTTATTAGGGCTGTGGGACGACCTCTTCGGGCTGGCACCGGCGGTGAAGCTGGCGGGTCAGGTGGGGGCGGCTCTCCTACTCGTAGCGCTGGGGGTAAAGATTCAGTTTCTGACCAATCCCCTGGGGGGCATGATCTTTCTCGGACCCTGGGCGCTGCCGGCCACCCTGTTCTGGGTGGTCAGCGTCACCAACGTGGTCAACCTGACCGACGGGCTGGACGGGCTGGCTGCAGGGGTGGCCTTTATTGTGGCGGCGGCCCTTTTTTCAGTGGCCCTCTCCATGGATCAGGCGGGGATAGCGCTGTGGACTGCCATCTTGGGGGGAGCGACCCTGGGTTTTCTCCCCTACAACTTTAACCCGGCCAAGATCTTCTTGGGAGACAGCGGTGCGATGCTGATCGGTTTTATGCTGGCCGCCCTGGCGGCAGAGGGGGCGCTCAAGGGGGCTACCGCAGTGGCCTTGCTGGTGCCGACGGTGGCTTTGGGCGTCCCAATCCTCGACACGGCCTTTGCTATCGTGCGCCGCTTCTGGCAGGGCCGTCCCATCTATCGCCCGGACCGGGAACATCTGCACCACCGGCTCCTTTCCCTGGGTCTGAGCCAGAGGCAGGCGGTGGCGGTTATCTACGCCGTGAGCGCCTTTTTAGGCGGGGTAGCAGTGGTTCTCGCCCGGCAGGGAGGCGATTACCCCTTCTTTTGGTCCCTCTTCGGCGTCGCCGCGGGGATGGTGTGGTTGGCCAAGGTCTTCGGGCTTTTGGAGCTGGAGGGAACGGAGCCGAAATTGAGCTGGGAGGGCAGGGGAGGAAGGCGACCGTGGGGGATGAGAAGCCGTTAGACACTGGCCTGAAGCGGAACGGGGCGGCACTGCCCCTCCGCGTGCTCAGCGTCTTCGGTACGCGCCCGGAGGCGATCAAGTTGGCGCCGGTCTTGCGGGCTTTGCAGAACAGGCCCCGCTTTTTTCAACCCCTGGTGGTGGTGACCGCTCAGCATCGGGAGATGTTGGATCAAGTCCTCTCTCTCTTTGCGCTGGCGCCCCATTACGACTTGAATATCATGCAGGAGCGGCAGACCCTGGCCGAGATCACCGTGCGCTCGCTGGCCGGCCTGGACGGGATCTTGGCCCGGGAGCGGCCTGACTTGGTGTTGGTCCAGGGAGACACCACCACGGCTTTCGTGGCCGGTTTGGCGGCCTTTTACCGCCGCATCCCGGTGGGCCACGTGGAGGCGGGGCTGCGCACCCGGCGCAAGTACGAGCCCTTCCCCGAAGAGATCAATCGGCGCCTTTTAGGGGCGCTGGCCGACCTGCACTTTGCCCCTACTGCGCAGGCCCGGGAGAACCTGCTGGCGGAGTCCGTGCCCCCGGAGGCCATCCACGTGACGGGCAATACCGTGGTTGATGCCCTGCAGATGATGGTCCGGTCGGATTATCGCTTTGCCGATCCCGCTCTCGAACGGGCGGTGCGGGAGGGTCGGCGGATTCTCCTGGCCACCGCCCATCGCCGGGAGAACTGGGGGGAGCCTTTAGAGTCCATCTGCCTGGCTCTGCGGGATCTGGTCCGCCTGTACCCGGACGTGACGCTGGTCTTCCCCGTGCATAGAAACCCGGCGGTCCGGGAGACGGTGGAACGCCTGCTCTCCGGCGAAGAGCGGGTAGTCTTGACTGAACCGCTGGATTACCGGGAGATGGCCAACCTCCTCTCCCGCGCCTATCTGATCCTCACCGATTCAGGGGGCTTGCAGGAGGAGGCCCCCGGCTTTGGGCGGCCGGTTTTGGTGCTGCGCGAGGTGACGGAGCGGCCGGAGGGAGTGGCGTGCGGGGTCCTGAAACTGGTGGGGACCAGCCGGGAGCGCATCGTCTCCGAGGCCCGGACCTTGCTGGAAGACCGCCAGGCCTACCTGCGCATGGCCCGGGCGGCCAATCCCTACGGGGACGGGCGGGCGGCGGAACGCATCGCGGAGATTCTGCTCTACCGCTTCGGCTGGGCGGCGGCGCCTCCCGCTGAGTTTACCCCTTAAAGAACGGACGAAGCGGCAGAGGAGGAATTCCCCTGCCGCTTCGCGCCTGTTTGCGCCGCTTCTGTCGTCATCTCCTTAGTAATCCATGTCGCCGCCCGGAGGGTAGGGAGGGTTTTTCTCTTTCTTGGGGATCTCCGAAACCAGGGCTTCGGTAGTCAGGACCATGGAGGCGATGCTGGCCGCGTTCTCCAGGGCCGTGCGCGCCACCTTGGTCGGGTCCACAATCCCGGCCTCGACCATGTTCACGTACTGCTCAGTCATGGCGTCCAGGCCGATCCCCGGCTTCTGCTTCTTCACGTACTCCACAACCACTGCGCCCTCCAGGCCGGCGTTGTAAGCGATCTGCTTGAGCGGCTCCTCCAGAGCTTTCTTGATGATGTTCACCCCTACCTGGATGTCGCCCTCTTCCTTGATCTTATCCAGGGCGGGGATGATGTTGATGTAAGTGGTTCCGCCGCCGGGGACGATGCCCTCCTCGACCGCAGCCCGGGTGGCTGCCAGGGCGTCCTCAATGCGGTGCTTCTTTTCCTTAAGCTCGGTCTCTGTAGAGGCGCCCACCTCGATCACGGCTACGCCGCCCGCCAGCTTAGCCAGCCGCTCCTGCAGCTTCTCCCGGTCGTATTCGGAATCGGTCTCTTCGATCTGCTTCTTGATCTGGTTGATGCGGCCCTGGACGGCCTCCTTCTTACCGGCTCCCTCGACGATGGTGGTCTTCTCCTTGGTGATCTTCACCTTCTTGCAGCGGCCCAGCATGTCGAGGGTGACCTTCTCCAGTTTGATGCCGAGGTCCTCAGAGATGAACTGGCCGCCGGTCAGGACTGCGATGTCGCCCATCATGTCCTTGCGCCGGTCACCGAAGCCCGGCGCCTTGACGGCGCAGCACATCAGGGTGCCCCGCAGCTTGTTGACCACCAGAGTGGCCAGGGCCTCGCCCTCTACGTCCTCGGCAATGATGAGCAGGGCCGAAGCCGGCTGGCCACTCGCTCCAGGAGCGGGATGAGGTCGGCGATGGCTGAGATCTTCTTCTCATACAGGAGGATAAAAGGATCGTCCAGGATGCACTCCATGGCTTCGGGGTTGGTCACGAAGTAAGGGGAGACGTAACCTTTGTCAAACTCCATCCCCTCTACCACGTTGACGGTGGTCTTAGTCCCCTTGGACTCTTCTACCGTGATGACCCCGTCTTTGCCCACCTTCTCCATGGCTTCCGCGATCAGTTCGCCGATCTCAGGATCGTTGCCGGAGATGGCGCCCACCTGGGCGATAGCCTTCTTGTTCTCTACGGGGATGCTGAGCTTCTTGATCTCCTCTACCGCTACCGCCACCGCCTTGTCAATCCCCTTCTTAATCAGCATGGGGTTGGCGCCGGCGGCCACGTTCTTCAGCCCCTCCAGGACGATGGCCTGGGCCAAAACGGTGGCAGTGGTGGTGCCATCGCCCGCCACGTCGTTAGTCTTGGAAGCCACCTCCCGGCAGAGCTGGGCGCCCATGTTCTGGTTGGGATCTTCCAGCTCGATCTCCTTAGCCACCGTAACTCCGTCTTTGGTGATCACCGGCGAGCCAAACTTGCGCTCCAAAACGACATTGCGCCCCTTAGGCCCCAGGGTGACCTTGACTGCCGAGGCTACGGCGTTGATACCCGCTTCCAGGGCCCGGCGCGCTTCAGCGTTGAAGACAAGCTGCTTTGCAGCCATGCCTCATCTCTACCTCCCTTTTCATCCTTTTAAAGCTCGGTCTTCCTCGCCACTCGCAAGGGCTTACTTGACGGCCAGAATATCGCTCTCCCGCAGGATGAGGTACTCCTCCCCGTCGATCTTGACCTCTGTGCCGCCGTACTTGGAGAAGATGACCTTGTCGCCTACCTTAACCTCCATGGCGGCACGCTGGCCGTTCTCGAGGAGCTTGCCCGGACCTACGGCCACCACTTCTCCCTCTTGCGGGCGCTCCTTGGCCGTGTCAGGGAGGACGATGCCGCCTTTGGTCTTCTCCTCCTCCTGGACTGCCTTGACCACCACCCGATCGGCGAGTGGTTTAATCATGCGCGCAACACCTCCTTAAATGTTTTTGTTAGCACTCAGGCCTACTGAGTGCTAACCACAGCAAAGATAATATAATACAATTCTTCCACTTGTCAAGTAGGCAATATGAGGCG
>JASBVW010000080.1 GCA_029961005.1 Bacillota bacterium | reverse complement strand
GGAGTGGCTGCGGCGGGCCTACGGAGTGGAAGGCCGGGATCTAGGGGAGGCGATCCGCTCCAATCCGGCCTACCGGGGCATCCAGGCCCCTCAGGAGGTGCAGGCGCGCTACCTGTACGAAGACGTCCCCACGGGGCTGGTACCTCTGGCTGACCTGGGCGGGCTGGCGGGCCTGGAGGTGCCGGTGATGAGGAGCCTGATCACCTTGGCCAGCCAGGTGCACGGGGTGGACTACTGGCGGACGGGCCGCACTCTGGAGCGCCTGGGACTGGGCGACCTGGACCGGGAGGGTTTCCTGGATTACCTCGCGCTGGGGAGGTGGGTGGCATGAGGGCGGGCTCGTCTGAAGCGCGCGGCGCGATCTTAGGGGCGGCCATTGGCGACTGCGTCCACGTGGCCGGGGTCTACAACTTTCTGCGCTTGGCAGAGGCACAGGGCTACCAGACCGTCTTTCTGGGCCCAGCCGTGCCGGTGGAAAAGCTCCTGGAGGCCGTGCGGGCGCACCGGCCCGGCCTGGTGGGGGTGAGCTACCGGCTCACTCCGGCGGCGGCCGAGCCCTTGCTGCGGGAGCTAGCGGCGGGGGCGGAGGAGCTGAGAGCCCAGGGGGTGCGCTTTGCCTTTGGCGGCACGCCCCCGGTCTGCCGGGTGGCGGAGGAGGTCGGCCTCTTCGAGCGGGTCTTTGACGGGACCGAGGGAGACGAGGCGGTCATCGCCTACCTGCGGGGCGGCGCAGCGCGCCAGGGCCGGGAACGGTACGCCCGCACCCTGGTGGAGCGGATCCAAGCCCAGGCGCCTTATCCCCTCCTCCGCCACCACTTCGGCCTGCCCTCCCTGGAGGAGACCATCCGGGGGGTGCGGGAGCTGGCCGAGGCCAAGGTGCTGGACGTCATCTCCCTGGGGCCGGACCAGAACGCCCAGGAGTCCTTCTTCCGCCCTCAGGAGATGGACCCCCGCCAGGACGGGGCCGGCGGCGTGCCCGTCCGCAGTCCGGCCGACTTCCGGGCCCTGTACGAGGCGGCCCAGTGCGGCAACTACCCGCTCTTGCGAAGTTACAGCGGCACGCGGGACCTGATCCCCATGGCGGAGTTGCTGGTGAAGACCATCCACCTGGCCTGGGGGGCCATCCCGCTCTTCTGGTACAACGTGCTGGACGGGCGCAGCCAGCGGCCCCTGCTGGAGTCCATTCAAGAGGCCCAGGCCGCCATGGCCTGGCACGCCCAGCGGGGCATCCCGGTGGAGGTGAACGAAGCTCACCACTGGTCCCTGCGGGACGCGCCGGATGAGGTGGCGGTGGCGGCCGGGTTTCTGGCGGCGTACAACGCCCGCCGGGCGGGGGTGCGGGACTACGTGGCCCAGTTCATGTTCAACTCGCCGCCGGGCACCTCTTTTCGCATGGACCTGGCCAAGATGCTGGCCCAATGGGATCTCATCTCCTCCCTGAGCGGGCCGGAGTTTCGGATCTGGCGTCAGACCCGCACCGGTCTGGCCAGCCTGCCGGCGGACCTGGACGTGGCCAAAGGGCAGCTGGCCTCCTCCACCTTCCTGCAGATGGCCTTGCAGCCCCACATCGTGCACGTGGTAGCCCACTGTGAGGCGGACCACGCCGCCCGGCCGCGGGACATCGTGGAGGCGGTCAAGATCGCCCGCGGCACCATCCGCAACTGTTTGCACGGGATGCCGGATTTGGCCGCCGATCCGGTGGTCCAGGAGCGCCGGGAAGAGCTGAAGGCGGAGGTTTGGTTCCTTTTGGAGGCCATCCGCCAGGTGGCGCCGCCGGAGGTAGAGGATCCCTGGGCTGACCCCGCCACCCTGGAGCGAGCTGTCCGGCTGGGCCTTTTGGATGCTCCGCACCTGAAGGGCAACCCCTGCGCCCGCGGCCAGGTGGTGACCAGGCTGGTGGACGGGGCCTGCCGGGCGGTGGATCCCGAGACGGGCCGCGTTCTGCCGGAGCGCCAGCGGGTGGCCCGCCTGCTGCGTCAGGGGGTGAAGGCGGCTTCGTAGGAGCAAAAACATAGAAAGGAGCGCCGCCGGCCAGACTGTAAGAGGAGGTGGATGTGCTTACATGACCGCTCAAGGCAACGAACCCGTGCTCTACGATCTGGCCATTGTCGGCGGCGGCCCGGCCGGCATGACGGCGGCGGTTTACGCCGCCCGCAAGCTCCTGCGCACCCTTTTGGTGACGCGGGAGCTGGGCGGGCAGCCCCTGCGCACGGCAGGGATCGAAAACTACATGGGCTATCAGTACATCACCGGTCCGGAGCTGATGGCCAAGTTTGAGGAGCAGGCGCGCCAGTTTCCCCTGACGGTGGAGGAAGGGGAGACCATCGCCCGCCTGGATCTGGCGGACGGGCAGTTTCGCCTGGAGAGCGCAAGCGGCCGGCAGTACCGGGCGCGGGCGGTGGTGGTGGCCTCCGGGAAGAGGCCCCGCACCCTGGGGGTGCCGGGGGAGGAGGAGCTGCTGGGCCGGGGGGTGAGCTACTGCGCTACCTGCGACGGCCCGCTCTTTCGCGGCAAGGCGGTGGCCGTGGTAGGGGGCGGCAACTCCGCCCTCCAGGCGGCGCTGGAGCTGGCGGCCCTCTCCCCTCGGGTTTACGTGATCAACATCGCCCCCCACTGGCAGGGAGACCCCCTCCTAGTGGAGCGGCTGGCCGGAGAAGAGGCCGTGGTTCCCTACCTCCAGCACGAGGTGGTGCGCATCGAGGGTGAACGGGCGGTGACCGGCCTGGCTATCCGGCCCACAGCCGGAGGGCAGGTTTCTGTGCTCCCGGTGGAAGGGGTCTTTGTAGAGATCGGCTTGGTGCCCAACTCCGAATTCCTGCGGGGTGTGGTGGAGCTGAACGAACTGGGCGAAGTCAAGATTGACTGCCGCAACCGCACCGCGGTGCCGGGGCTCTTTGCCGCCGGAGACGTGACCGACGTACCGGAAAAGCAGATCATCGTGGCGGCGGGAGAGGGGGCCAAGGCGGCTCTGGCGGCGTATCAGTACCTCCTGGCCCGGCAGGCCGTGCCGGCGATCCGGTCGGAGGTGGGGGCGGGGGTGTAGCCTTCCCGGCCCGGCCCATCCAGTGGGTCCGGAAGGCCGCTACCTTTCGGGGCGCCCTAGGCTTCGCGGGCCGGCGAAAGGTGCGGGTGCCAGGCGGGGACGGCCAGTTTGCGCCAGGAAGCCAAGGCCAGGTAATAAAGCTGGTCGAGGGTGGGGAGGAAGGAGCCCAACCCTTGGGTCAGGTGCTGTTCCAGGGCCGGGATCAGATCGCGGGCCGTCCGGCCCGGAAAACTGGTCCAGGCCCTACCCACGTGATGGAGCAGATGGGCGTCGCTGCCGCCGGTGACTCCCAGCTTCAACTCGCGGTCTTGGAAGCGCAAGAGGCGGCCGTAATGAAGGCGCCCGCCCCAGGTGGGATTAAAGACCTCTAGGCCGGAGAGGTCCTCCTGCAAGCGGCGGACCTCCTGCCAGCCCAGGCTGTGCAGGGGGCTCAAGGGATGGGCGGCGATGGCTACGCCGCCCTGGGCTTTGATGGCGGCGATGGTCTCTCGCGCCGAAAGGCCGGGCGGGATGCGCTCCTCCAAAAACAACCCCAAAATGTGACCCTGGCGGGAAGAGATCTCCTCTCCCACAATGACCTCTACGCCGAACCAGTCTGCCAGGAGGGCCGCCTCCTGGGCTCCTGCGATGGTGTCGTGGTCGGTGATGGCAATGCCGTCCAGGTGGGTGTGCTGGGCTACGAAGGACAAAAGCTCGGGCACAGACATCAGGCCGTCGCTGTAACTGGTATGCACGTGCAGGTCGAAGTGCAAGGCTCTCCCTCCTTGTAGCAAGGGTGTCCCGGGTTACCAAGGCAGGACTACGGCGATGTTACGTTGAATTCCTACTTAGAATGCCCTCTTTTAACGTGGTTTAACAATACTTTAAGGAAACCGCTACATTTGACCCTTTTCTCTTCATCTTCGCAACAAAATGTTAACCGGAGCGGAACCCCGAGGTGCAGCAGTGGTCGATTAATGGGCCAGCCGGTCCAGAAAAAAAGCAGAGCGTGGGATGTGCTTTAAGTTCTCCGGCGCGGGTCGCCGGTCTGGCGGCCGGATTGAGGGTGCTCCTGGCCGTGGCGCTGCCGGTCGCTCCCTTCAGCAATACTATCTTCGCTCCGGAAGAGCTGGTCTACCGCAGCCGGATGGAAGCCGGCGCCCCCTTCACCGTCTACCGCGATCTGGCCCGGCCGGAGGTGCGGGAGGGCAGGCCGGTGGTGCGGATCACCTGCCGGGCGGAGGACGGCTCCCAGACCATCACCATGCTCTTGGAGGGGAAGGGCCTGCGCCCCCTCTGGGTGGAGCTGGTGCGGCCGGACGGGTTACTCTTCAGCCAAGTGACCTATTACGAGCAGGAGGCTCACCTGGTGGAGAAACCGGGTCAGAAGCCCCGGGCCGTGCCTATCACCCCTCAAACCTACGACCAGCGAAGCCTCTTTTGGGCGCTGCGCGGCTATCCCTTTGCCCGCCCCGCTACCGTGCACTTCGACCTCCTGATGCCCGATGGGAAGCGCTTTCGCATGTACGTGCGCCTGGCTGGGGAAGAGGTGGTCACGGTGCCGGCCGGGACTTTTGCGGCCTATAAACTGGAGATGGGTCCGGCCGACCTGCCGCGTTTCATAGCCGCCGGCTTTTTAGCCTACTTTTGGTACAGCAAAGAAGAACGGCCCCGCTTTTTGCGCTACGAGTTCACCGGCATCCCTGGCCAGGTCTCGGAAGCCCTCTCTTGGTCCCGCGGCCCGGATCACCGGGAGGGGGGAGGCGGAATGGCCAAGGAGGCGGACAGGCAAAACTAAACTGAGGAATGCTTCAGCTAAAGGGGCGGGGTGTCAGCGCATGGCTCTCCTCGAGGTCAGGGGCGTGAGCAAATGGTACCGGAGCGGCAAGCTCAGCTTTCCAGCCCTGCGAGCCGTCGACCTGGCGGTGGAGCAGGGCGAATTTATCGCCCTGGCCGGTCCTTCCGGTTCGGGCAAAACCACTCTCCTCAACCTCATCGGCTGCCTGGACGTGCCTACGGAAGGGGAGATCGTCTTCGATCAGGTGGCCGTGGCCAGCCTGAAACCGCAGCAACTGGTGGAGTTGCGGCGGGAGAAGATCGGCTTTATCTTTCAGAGCTTTAACCTCATTCCGGTGCTGACGGCCTTTGAGAACGTAGAGTTTCCACTTTTGTTGCGGGGCCTTCCCGCCCGCCGGCGGAGGGAACTGGTGGCGCAGGCGCTGTGCGAGGTAGGCCTGTGGGAGCTGGCGGGGCGCCGGGCGGCTGAGCTGTCGGGAGGGGAGCAGCAGCGGGTGGCCATCGCCCGCGCCCTGGTGGGGCGGCCCAAGTTGGTGCTGGCCGATGAGCCTACGGCCAGCCTGGACTCCCGGACGGGCGAGTCTATCCTCGAACTGATGTGGGACCTCAACCGCCAGCACGGGCTCTCGTTTATCTTCTCTACCCATGACCCCCGCATTATGCGGTACGCCACGCGCCTCATCCGCCTGCAGGATGGCAGGGTGGTGGAGGATGAGCGGAGAGGGGCGGGTGGGAAGGCTCCGAGGCGGCTTTTGGGGGAGCGGGCGCTGGAAGAAAAAACCGGGCACTTTCTGGTTTAAAACCCGCTCCTCCGGGGATGATAAGAAACGAGGCTTGCAACGGCCGAGCGCAGATCGATACAGGTTCCTGCGGGGATCTGTATCGGTCGGGCAAAGGTTAGCGTGGGTCCATGCGGCGATGCTAAGGATCCACGCTAGCCGGAGCGCAGATCATTACAGGTTCTTGCAGGGTCTGCAGCAGCCCGAAGGGTTGCTGCAGGCTCGAAGGCTGTAGGACCTGTAATGGTCGGGCCAAGACTGTCGTATGTTCCTCTGGCGGGTCTGCAGCAGCCGAGAGGTTGCTGCAGGCTCAAACGGGATGTACGGCAGTCGGGCAAAGGTTGTGCCGCATCCCAGCGGGTTCTCGGCGGTCGAAAGATCGCCGGGAGCTCAAGGGCGGATGCGGCACAGCCGGAGCGAAGGTCGTTGCAGGCCTTTTTATTCTTTCCTGCATTTCCCGGCAGGGCTCACCAGGGGAGTGCCCCTTCCCCTGCGAAAAACACAAGGGGAGAATTAGCGGTGACTACCCGGGCTATTGGCGAGCACTGTGGGGGAAGAAAGGGTGCGGTTTCAGCCCAAGATCTCCGCTCGGATGCGACTGGCCGCCCTGGCGGCGGCTCTTTTCTTGTTGGCCGGCTGCGCCGTGCGCCCGGCGACTGGGGCGGGCGCGGCCTCTCTATTAGTCGGGGTGCTCAGCCGGCCGGGGGAGGCGGTGAACGGCACGGCCTGGGTGGAGGGGGCGGACGGCGGGGAACGGGTGGGGCCTCTCCCCTGTGAGTATATAATGGAAAGGGAGGAAGGGGCTGCCCCCGCAGAGCAGGCCGAAGAAGCGGGGCCGGTGGAGTTGTCGGAGCAGAAGGAAGCGGGGGGCGAAGAAGGGCCGGCCCCGGAAGAGAGGCCGGACGTGACGCCAGAGGAGACCGGGGCTCCGATTGGAGCTCCGGCTGAAGCCACGGCCGGAGGGGAGCAAGCCCCGCTGCCCCAAGGAGGGAAGGCTATGTTGAAGGTGGCCACGTA
>JASBVW010000079.1 GCA_029961005.1 Bacillota bacterium | reverse complement strand
CTGGCGAAGATCAGCCGTCCTTCCTCTTCTTCAAACCAGGCGTCGTAGGCCTCGGCCAGGAAGTCAAAGGGTGAAGGGCCGGAGCTCGGGGAGGGCACTGCCTGCACACTCCTTCCATTCCCGCGCGGTGTACCGGCCCGGACGCAGGGGTGCGCCCCGCCTGCCGCGGGGACCCGCCTTGCAGCAGACTTTCTTTGGATTTCTTCGCCGTTCGGCCGCCAAGACCTGCTCGCGCTTTCTGCGGCGCCGCCCGGGGCAGAGCGACCGCCTGCTCGACCTCACCCTCCGGGGGCGCCGACACTATATTATAGTGGGCGGAAAAAACCTGAAGTGGGGGTGGGCTTGTGGACAGGGAACAGATGATCCGGCTCTTGAACCTGGACCTCTCTTGGGAGTACGCCGCCATGATCCAATACATTCAGCACGCCGCCATGCTGACGGGAGCGGAGTACTTTGCGGTGATAGAGGAAGAGCTCCAACATGCCCAGGAGGAGCATGAGCACGCGGTGCGCCTCTCAGACCAGATCCAGTACCTGGGCGGGGTGCCCACGGTGCGGGTGGAGGAGATCAGAACCTCTCTGGACAACCGGGAAATGTTGCGGCAGGATCTGGAGGCCGAGTACGACGCCCTGCGGCGCTATCTGGAGCGGATCGAGCAACTGGAGTCCCTGCAGCTCTACGACGTGGCCCAGGTCGTCAGGGAGATCGCCCTGGTGGAGCAAGAGCACATCATCGACCTGGAGAAGGCCCTGGGCATCTCGAAGGTCAACCGGGCTTACCGGTGAACGGCTGTGGGGCTCCACCCGGCCGGGTGGGATTTCCTCCGGCTCCCCGGGGTTGACAGAACGAGGATTTCCGGTTAGGATAATATTATCCTACAAGTTATATTATGAGAGGGGAGGTGGTCTGGTGGAGGTGACGCGCAAGGCGGAGTACGCCCTTTCCGCCTTGGTGGAGTTGGCCTCCGCCCCGCCGGGGGAGTACGTCGCTTCCCGGGTCGTGGCCGAGCGCCAGGGGATTCCGCCCAAGTTGATCCCCCAGCTCATGGCCACGCTGGCCCGCCACGGGCTGGTGGAGGGGCAGCGCGGCCTGGGCGGCGGTGGCCGCCTGGCGGTCAAGCCGGAGGAGATCCAGATGGCCCGGGTGATCGAGCTCATTCAGGGTCCGGTGGCGGTCAGGCGATGCCTCGTGGCGGAGGGGGTGTGCACCCGCATGGACGGCTGCCCCTTGCGCCAGGTCTGGGCGCGGGCTCAAGAGGCGATGCTCTCCGTGCTGGGAAGCACCACCATCGCTGACCTGGTGGCGGCCCGGCGCGCCTTGGCGGAGCGCCAGGACGGCGAAAAGGCGCAAGCCGGCTCGGTGGGCGCGCCCTGAGCCGGACAGGCGGCGGTTCGTACTTTGCCCTGCGCCTCTCTTTTTACCCCATAATATAACCAACAAAGTAATATTTTGGGGCGGCGGCCGCCTCTGTCCGGCCAAAGCCCCGCCACGAGGAGAAAGGGGAGGAATTGACCTTGGCACAGAACTACAATGGAAACAGCCCTGTCAGCGCACACCGCTCTATTGAGGAGATGTACGCCCGCACGCGGGAGCTGAATCTGCCCACCGTCTTCGACCGCTACCGGGATCAGCAGCCGCAGTGCAAGTTCGGTCAAGAGGGGATCTGCTGCCAGTTGTGCAGCCACGGCCCCTGCCGCATCACCCCCCAGGCGCCGCGGGGCATCTGCGGGGCGACGGCGGATACCATCGTGGCCCGCAATCTGGTGCGGTTGGCCACCCACGGGGCGGCGGCCTATACCCACCACCTGGAGGAGGTCTGCCGGACGATTAAAGCCGCAGCGGCCGGCCAGGGCCCCTTCCGCCTCCAGAATGAGCAAAAGCTCCGGGAAGTAGCCTCCGCCCTGGGGCTGAATGCCAACCTACCCGCCGAGCGGCTGGCGGCTGAGTTGGCCGATCTGATGTTGGCGGAGCTGCGCAAAGCGGCGGATGAGCCCTTGCTCCTGGTAGAGAAGCTGGCTCCGCCCGCCCGGAAGGAGATCTGGGCCAGGCTGGGCGTCATTCCCGGGGGCGTCCTCGCCGAAGTGCGCGATGCCCTGACCAAGTCCATGACCAATATCGACTCCGACCCCATCGACCTCTTACTGACGGCCCTGCGCCTTGCCCTGGCGACCGGGTTCTTGGGGCTGATCGGAACCGTCACCCTGCAGGACATCCTGCTGGGCACGCCCGCACCGACCCGCAGCCAGGCTGACCTGGGGATCCTCGACCCGGCCTATGTCAACATCGTAGCCCACGGCCACGTTCCTCTCATGGCGACAGCGGTCCTCCAGGAGGCGCAGCGGGAGGAGATGCAGGCCTTGGCCCGGGAGGCAGGAGCCAAGGGAATCCGGGTCCTGGGCTCCATGTGCACCGGCCAGGAGCTTTTGCAGCGGATGAAGACCACCGCCCGCGGCTTTGCCGGCCAGACCGGCAACTGGATAACGCAGGAGTTCCTGGTGGCCACCGGCGCCGTGGATCTGGTGATGATGGACATGAACTGCTCCATCCCCGCCCTGAAGCTGGCGGCCGACCGCTTCCATACCCGGCTGGTCAGCGTGGACAGGATCCTGCGCCTGGACGGGGTGGAGGAGCACGTGGACTACGATCCGGTCAAGGCCCGAGAACAGGCGCAGGAGCTCATCCGCCTGGCAGTGGAAGCTTACCGGCGGCGGGCCGCTGACGGCTCGAGCCGCGTGCACATCCCGCCTTACCGGGCGGACGTCCTGGCCGGGTTCTCGGTGGAGGCCATCCTGGACGCCCTGGGCGGCAGCCTGGACCCGCTCCTGGCATCCGTCCGGTCCGGCTCCATTCGGGGCATCGCGGCGGTGGTGGGCTGCACCAACAACCGCAACGGCCACGATTTCGCCTCGGTGGCCCTGACCCGGGAGCTGATCCGGCGCGATATCCTGGTCCTCAACGCGGGCTGCGTCAGTTCTGCGGTGCAGAGCGAAGGGCTGATGCGCCCGGAGGCGGCGGAACTGGCCGGGGAGGGGTTGCGTTCCGTCTGCCAAGCCCTCGGCATCCCGCCCTGCCTTAACTTCGGTTCCTGCGTGGACATCGGCCGCATCGCCCTGGCCGTGGGGGCCATCGCCGGCGCCCTGGGCGTGGACCCGGCCCAACTTCCCGTGGCGGCCTCAGCCCCGGAGTACCTGGAGCAGAAGGCGGTGGCGGACGGGATCTTTGCCGTGGCCCTGGGGCTCTTGACGCACCTGGCTCCGATTCCGCCCGTGACGGGAAGCTCGCTGGTGACCAAGGTCCTGACGGAAGACCTGGAAAATTTGACCGGAGGCAAGTTCCTCGTCGAACCCGATCCGGTCAAGGCTGCCGAGGCCATGGCGGCCCATATCGAGGGCAAGCGGAAGGCCTTGGGTCTGTGAGGAGGAATTTTCCCGGTCCCGGCGAATAACTACCTCAAACCGAAAGGGCGGTACCCTCCCGCCGAGGTGAAGAGCGGGCCAGGAAGGCCCGGCGAGGCGGAGGGGAGAGCGTCGAGGCCCGCAAAGGACCGGAAGAGACCACGAAGGTCACCCTGCAGCAGCAGGGAGGCCTTCGTGTCTTGTTTTTAAGGGGGGAAAAAGGTGAAGCAAAGGGTAAAAGTCAGAGGTGTGGCGCTTGCTTTAGGCTTGGCGCTGGTTCTTGCGGTCGGGG
Source organism: Bacillota bacterium (assembly GCA_029961005.1). GTDB lineage: Bacteria > Bacillota > UBA5301 > JASBVW01 > JASBVW01 > JASBVW01. The sequence goes on along the minus strand of JASBVW010000079.1, from coordinate 2,941 downwards.
CCGGCGGCGGGAGCCGGGAGGCTGAAGCTGCGCCCCGCAAGGCCAGGCTGGTTGATCTGGCCGGCCGGGAGGTAGAGGTACCGGTTCCGGCTCAGAGGGTGGTGGCCATCGGCCCCGGGGCGTTGAGGCTGGTTTGCTATGTGGATGGCGCAGAGAGGGTGGTAGGCGTAGAAGAGCTGGAAAAAAGGCAGCCGACCGGCCGGCCTTATCTCCTGGCTCATCCCGAGCTGGCGAAGCTGCCTACCATCGGGCCGGGAGGGCCTGACTCCACCCCGGACGCAGAAAAGCTAGTCAGCATTAACCCCGACGTGATTTTTGTGGCTTACCTGGTGGATAGGGCCAAGGCCGACGAACTCCAGGCCAAGACCGGCATCCCGGTGGTGGTGTTGAGCTATGGCCGGCTGGCCACCTTTGATGAGGCGGTCTACCAGTCGCTCCTGCTGATTGGCCGGGTCATCGGGAAAGAAAAAAGGGCCCAGGAGGTGGTGAGCTACCTGCAGAAGTGCCAGCAAGATCTGCAGGCAAGGACGCAGGGCATTCCTTTAGAGCAGAAACCGAAGGTCTATGTGGGCGCGGTAAGTATGAAAGGGAGCCACGGCATCGAGAGCACCCAGGCCCAGTACCCACCTTTTACGGCCATCAATGCCCGCAATGTGGCGGACGAGACGGGCCGAGCGGGGAGCCTGATGATTGACCGGGAAAAGCTTCTGCTCTGGGACCCTGAGCTGATCTTTCTCGACCAGGGTGGCTTGAACCTGGTGCTGGAGGACTACCGAAAGAACCCGCGCTTCTACCAGTCCCTGCAGGCTTTCCGCCAGGGCAGGGTTTACGGCCTGCTGCCTTACAATTACTACACCACCAACCTTGACACCGCCGTGGCCGATGCCTATTACGCCGGTAAGGTGATCTTTCCCGAGCGGTTCCAAGACGTCGATCCGGCCCGGAAGGCCGACGAGATTTACCGCTTCCTGCTGGGCAGGCCGGTCTATGAGCAGATGGCCAAGGACTACGGCGGGTTCAAGAAGCTGGACTTCCCACCCCCGGCCGGGGATTAAAGGAGAGAAGGGCTGCGGAGCGCGAGGGGAGGCGGGAAAGTGCGGCCGGCGGTGGGAGGAAACCTTGCGGAAGGCTATGTGAAATACACCCAAAGAAAGGCCGTGGTCATTGCCCTGCTCGTCTGCGCCACCCTGGCTCTGGCGCTCTACGCCCTCAATGCCGGCTCGGCGCCTCTGCCGCCGGCCCAGGTGCTTCAGGCGCTCTTGGGCCGGGCGGAGGGGCGCCTGCACGTCATTGTTTGGCAGATCCGTTTGCCGCGGGTACTGGGGGCGGTGGTGGCCGGGGCGGGGTTGGCGGTTGCCGGGTGCGCCATGCAGAATCTGCTCCGCAACCCCCTGGCCTCCCCCTTTACGCTGGGGGTCTCCCAGGGGGCTGCCTTCGGCGCCGCGGTGGCCATCATCTCCTTCGGGGCGGGCAGCATCCAGAGCACCAGTGCAGATGCGGTGATCATCGACCACCCTTACCTGGTCAGCGCGGCGGCCTTTGGGGGGGCGATGGCCGCTACCGTCGTCATCCTCTTTTTGGCCCGGGTCAAAGAGGTTTCACCGGAGGCCATGGTCCTGGCGGGAGTGGCCCTGGGTTCCCTCTTTTCGGCGGCCACCACGCTCCTTCAGTACTTTGCGCAGGAAGTACAGGTGGCTTCCCTGGTCTTCTGGACCTTTGGCGACCTGGGTCGCCTCTCCTGGTGGGAGCTGGAGATCATGGCGGCGGTGGTCGGCGGGGCCTGGCTTTATTTCCTGGCTCACCGGTGGGACTACAACGCCCTGGACGGCGGCGAGGAGGCGGCCAAGGCGCTGGGGGTGGAGGTGGAAAAGGTCAGGTTGAACGGGATGTTCGTGGCATCGCTGGTGACAGCGGTGGCGGTGGCGTTTTTGGGGATTATCGGCTTCATCGGCCTGGTGGCCCCGCACATGATGCGCCGGCTCCTGGGCGGCGATCACCGCTTCCTCCTTCCGGCCGCCAGCGCCATGGGCGGGCTCCTGCTCTTGGCGGCCGATACCTTGGGGAGGACGGTGATTGCCCCCGTGGTGCTGCCGGTGGGCGCCATCACCTCGTTTATGGGAGCTCCTCTTTTCCTTTATCTTCTGGCCAGGGGGTATAGCAGAAAATGAGGCTTTTGGTGGATGGGGTGGAGTTTCGTTACCGCAGCCGCCCCGTGTTAAAAAAGATCAGATTTGCGGTTCAGAGGGGAGAAGTCTGTGCCATTCTGGGCAACAACGGGGCCGGGAAGTCCACTTTGCTCAAGTGTTTAAACAAAATTTTGCAGCCGCAGGCGGGGGTGATCTTCCTGGGCGAAGACGAGCTCGCCAAACTCAGCCGGCCAGAGGTGGCCCAGCGGGTGGGGTATGTGGCCCAGAGGCACCAAAATCCCCGCTGGACGGTCTTTGATGCGGTACTGATGGGCAGGCGGCCCCACATCAAGTGGAACGCCACCACTCAGGATCTGGAAGTCGTCCAGAGCATTTTGGAGCTGCTCGGCTTGTCGGCGTTCTCTTTGCGTTACCTGGATGAATTGAGCGGGGGAGAGCTGCAGAAGGTGGTGATCGCCCGCGCCCTGGTCCAGGAACCCCGGATCCTTTTGCTGGACGAACCCACCAGCAATCTGGATCTCAGGAACCAGTTCGAGGTCTTGCAAATCGTAAAGAGGGCGACGCAGGAGCGTCACCTGGCCTCGGTGGTGGTCATGCACGACCTCAATCTGGCCCTGCGGTTTGCGGATCAATTTTTGCTCTTAAAGAACGGGTGCATCTTCGCCTGCGGGGGAAGAGAGGTCATGACCCCGGAGAACATCACGGCCCTCTATGATGTCCCGGTGACGGTGGAAAGAGTAAAGGGCATTCCCGTGGTGGTCCCGCTGTAAAGCCGTAGAGAAAACCAGAGAGCA
>JASBVW010000078.1 GCA_029961005.1 Bacillota bacterium | reverse complement strand
CGCCCGGTGGCGGCGCAGCGGGAGGGGTATCTCGCCTCCGTGGCGGCGGAGGAGCTGGGGCGGGCGGCAGTCCTCCTGGGAGCCGGAAGGGCCCGCAAGGAGGATCCGGTGGACCCGGGGGTGGGCCTGATCGTCCACGTCCAGATAGGAGAGCGGGTGGAACGGGGGGCGCCCCTGGCCACCCTTTATGCGCGCACGCAGGCGCAGGCGGACGAGGCAGAGCCCTTGGTCCGGGCGGCCTTTCAGGTGGGCGATGCGCCGGCGCCTGCCCCCCCTCTGGTTTACCGCATCCTGAGGTGACCGGCTGCGGCCGGTCTTTCTTTTTGCTCCCTTTCTCTTTTCCTCTCGGTCTAAGAGCCGGGCCGGGGCATATCTATTTTCACGGATAGTTTAGGCCGGTACCGAGAGGAGGAGAGGGAGAGTGAGGGCGCACCGGCATGTGGCTCTAGCCTTGGGTTTGGCCCTGGTATGTGCGGCCGCGGCCTCCTCTGCTGCCGCAGCCCCTGTGGTCCGAGCTCCTTCGGCTATCCTGCTGGAGGCCTCAGGAGGAAAGGTTCTTTGGGAGAAAGACGCGGACCGCCCCCTACCGATCGCCAGCTTGACCAAGATCATGACCATGACCCTGGTCCTGGAGGCGCTCCGGGACGGGAAGGTGACCCTGGACGACGTGGTCGTCGGTTCGGCTCTGGCCAGGTCGATGGGCGGGACGCAGATCTGGCTGGAAGAAGGGGAGCAAATGTCGCTCCGCGACATGCTCTACGCGGTGGCGGTGGGGTCGGCCAACGACTGTGCGGTGGCGCTGGCTGAGCACGTAGCCGGCTCCGTGGACGAATTCGTCCGCTTGATGAACCAGCGGGCGGCCCAGTTGGGCATGACCCACACCCATTTTGCCAACCCCACCGGCTTGGATGCACCCGACAATTACTCCACCGCCCGCGACCTGGCTTTGCTTTCCCGCTACGCCGTTACTTTGCCGCTCTTCTTAGAACTAACCTCCACCTGGGACTATTACGTCCGCAAGGGCACCCCCAAGGAGGTCTGGCTCACTACCTTTAATAAACTCCTCAAGCAGTACCCGGGGTACGACGGCATTAAGACCGGGTTCACCGATACGGCTCGCTACTGCCTGGCCGCTACGGCCAAGAGGGACGGCTTGCGCCTCATCGCCGTGGTCTTGGGTGCTCCTACGGCCAAAGAGCGCACCGCCGATGTCCGGGCCCTTTTGGATTATGGTTTCCGGGCTTACGAGGCGGTCAAGGTGCTGCCGGGCGGGTCTGCGGTGGCCAGCGTGGAGGTGTGGAAGGGCGCGCAAGACAGGGTGGACGCGGTGGCGGCGGAAGACGTGTACGTGGTGGTCCCGCGAGGCCAGCGGGGCCGGTGGCAGAAGGAGGTGGTGCTCCCCAAGCCGGTGGTGGCGCCGGTCAAGAAGGGCCAGGTGGTAGGCGTACTCGTCTTTACCCGGGAAGGGGAGAAAGTGGCCGAGGTGCCTCTGGTGGCTGCGGCCGAGGTTCCGCGCGGCAACGTAGTCAAGATCTTTCTTCAGACCACCAGGCAGCTCTTGCGCTCGCTCTTCCGGCGTTGAGGAAAGGCCCCTCTTCCGGCAGGAATCGGTACCCGGGGGGCGAATAGCTTAGGGCGAGAGGGGTTTCCCGGTCAGGAGGAGGGGCAAAAGTGAAGATCAGCGTGGAGAGGGTGGGGCAGACCCTGGTGGTGCGCTGCCAGGGGGAGCTGGATCTGCATACCGCCATCCAGTTTCGGACCGAGGTAGAGCGGGAGCTAGAGCGCCACAGCTCGGTCACCAACTTGGTCCTCAATCTGGATGGCGTTTCTTTTGTGGACAGCTCCGGTCTGGGGGTCATCCTCGGGCGTTACAAGCACGTCCGGCAGCGCGGGGGGAAGATGGTCTTGACTCGACTGCAACCCCAGGTCCACCGCCTCTTTGAACTGGCAGGGCTGCTCAAGATTATGTCGGTCTGTGCTACGGAGACAGAGGCCTTGCGCCTGGCGTAAGGGGAGGGACGGCAATGCAGGAGAGCTCGGCGCGCAATTACATCGCCATGGAGTTTCCCAACCGGCCGGAGAACGTCGGGGTGGCCCGCATTGCGGTGGCTGCGCTGGCGGCGCAGCTGGATTTTACCCTGGAAGAGGTGGACGAGATCAAGGTCGCTACCTCGGAGGCCGTTTCCAACGCCATTCTGCACGGGTATCGGGGCAGGACCGGGGTTGTGAAGGTGCGGGCCGAAGTTGACGCGGAGCGGCTGGAGGTAGTGGTACAGGACGAAGGTCAAGGCATCGCCGACGTAGAATTGGCCCGGCAGCCTTCTTATTCCACGGATCCGGAGAGGATGGGCTTGGGCTTCGTCTTTATGGAGTCCTTCATGGACGAATTGGAGATCGACAGCGCCCCGGGGCGGGGGACCCGCATCCGGATGGTTAAGGTGCCCCAGCGGAAGAAGAAAGCGGCGGAGGCGTAAGAAATGCGGGCGGATTTGCTCGCCTTGCTGGAAAGAGTGCGCGGGGGAGAGGCCCGGGCCCGGGAGGAGCTGGTAGAGGCCAATCTGCGCCTGGTCTGGAGCATTGTCCACCGCTTTGCCGGCCGCGGGTACGAACTGGACGATCTGTTTCAAGTGGGCTGCCTTGGCCTTTTAAAAGCGATCGATCGCTTCGACCCCTCGCGCGGGGTGCAGTTCTCCACCTATGCCGTCCCCCTGATCTTAGGGGAGATCCGGACTTTTTTGCGCGGCGACTCCGAGCTGAAGGTGGAGCGGGCGCAGCGGGAGCTGGGGCAGCGGGTCTGCCGCCGCAAGGAGGAGCTGGCGCAGGAGTGGGGGCGCGAGCCGTCGTTGGCGGAGCTGGCGGCGGACCTCCGGTTGGAGGTGGCCGAGGTAGTGGCAGCCTTGGACGCCCTCCGACCTGCTCTCTCCCTGGCGGCTCCGGCTGCCCCCTGTGGCGAAGAGGAGGGTCCGGAGCTGGAAGAGACCCTGCAGGGTTCGGAAGGCTTCGAATTGGCGACGGTAGAGCATTTGGCGCTGCGCCAGGTGCTGGCGCAGCTCAAGGAGAAGGAGAGGAGGGTCATCCTCCTCCGTTTCTTTGCCGAGAAGAGTCAGACAGAGATCGCCCGCCTGCTCGGCCTTTCCCAGGCCCAGGTCTCCCGCCTGGAGAAGCAGGCCCTCGCCCGTTTGCGCGCCTTGGTCCAGTAGAAGCTGAGACATATCCTCGCCCGCCCCCACATATGCTGGTAGCATGATGAACCTCATCTGGTGGGGACTTTTGCTCTGCGGGGTGGGAGTGGCTGTCGGGACGGGGCGGGTGGAGGAGATCTCCCGGGCGGCCCTGGAAGCCACTCGCCTAAGCGTGGAGCTGGCTATAGGGCTCCTGGGCGTCGCGGGCTTTTGGCTGGGCTTGATGAAAGTGGCGGCGGAGAGCAGCTTGCTCCAGCACCTGGTCAGGTTCCTGCGCCCTCTCCTGCGCTGGCTCTTCCCCGAGGTGCCGGCCGGGCACCCGGCCGAGGAGGCCATTGCCCTCAATTTGGGAGCCAACCTTTTGGGTCTGGGCAATGCCGCCACCCCTTTTGGCCTGGAGGCCATGCGCCACCTCCAGGACTTAAACCGGGGTTCCTCTACGGCCAGCCCTGCCATGTGCACCCTCCTGGCGCTCAACACCTCCTCTGTCACTGTGGTTCCGGTGTTGGTCTTGTCCGTGCGGGCAGCGGCGGGAGCGGCCAACCCCACCGACATCATCGCACCCATCCTGGGAGCTACTTTGACCTCCACCGCCGCGGCTGTGGCCTTGGACCGCTATTTTAGGAGGAGAGAAGAACGTGCTGGGCGAAGCCGCTGACTTTCTCTCCCGCTGGGCTTTACCTTTTCTTTTGCTCTTCATCCCCACGTACGCCTTGTTGCGGGGTGTGCGGGTCTATGAAGCCTTCCTGGAAGGGGCCGGTCAGGCCTTCGAGCTTATCCGCCGGATCTTTCCCGCCCTGGTGGCCATGCTGGTGGCAGTGGGTGTCTTCCGCGCCTCGGGGGCTTTAGAGCTCTTCTCCGCCCCTTTGCGCCCGCTTTTGGACCGGCTCGGCTTCCCCGGGGAGGTGCTCCCCCTCCTTCTGGTGCGCCCCTTCTCCGGCAGCGGCGCCCTGGGCATCATGGCGGAGCTGATCAGGCAACACGGGGCGGATTCCCCGGTGGGTCGGTTGGCTGCCGCCCTTCAGGGGAGCACGGAGACCACTTTTTACGTGCTGGCGGTTTATTTTGGTTCGGTGGGGGTCAAAGATTACCGTTACGCCGTCAAGGTAGGCCTCTTGGCCGATGCCGTAGCGGCGGGAGCGGCTTTTCTCTTCTGCCGCTGGCTCTTCTAAAGGAAAAGGGGGGCGAAAGGGCGAAGAGCATCCCCGGGATCTTACACCGGAAGAACGGGTGGCGCGGTGAGACCGGCGGTGGTTCATCCTGTGAGGAGACTGACCGGGTCCGGGCCAGGGAAAGCGCTGGTCTGGAGTATCTGGCTTTTTCTGGGTTGGTCGGCTGCTTTTTGGAGCGGACATGCCCTGCCACCCCTCACCCATCTCTACTATCTTCCCATAGTCCTGATGGCCTGGTGGAACGGGGTGGCCGGCGGCCTGATAGGAGGGGCTTTGGCTACCCTCCTCACGCTGGGTATGCAGCTCCTGTGGCAAGGGGAAAAGTTTCTGGAGCCCGCGCTGCTCTTTGACGCCTTCCTGCGCCTGGTGACCTATTTGGCCGTGGGCCTGGTGGCCGGCTGGCTGGCCTCAGACACGGGGCGGGGACTGGTCCGGCGGGAGCATGAATACCAGGAATTGGCAGACCACCACCTCCGGGAGCTGGAGGGGTGGGAGCAGGAGCAGAAGCGCCTGCTCCAGCGCCTCCGGGATTTGGACCGGCAGGTGCGGGACCTCGCTGTCTTGCGGGATGCGGCCAGCCGGCTGAGCGCGGCCAGGACGCCAGAAGCCGTGGCGCAGGTGGTGGCCGATACCGGGGCCAAGGTTTTTCCGACCGACTTCTTCGGCGTCTTCTTGGTCCGCGAGGGCGACGGCACCCTGGTGGCCGCCCAGGTGTGCGACGTGGCCGACCGCTGCCCTGAGGGGACGGTGGTGGAGGCGGGCCAGGGCATTGTCGGTTGGGTGGCCGCGCACGGGGAGTTTGCTCATTCTCTGGATGTGGAGAGCGACACGCAGTACCAGGCCAGCCCTTGGGAGCAGGAGTTCCGCTCTTTTACTGCCTTTCCCGTGGTGGTGCAGCAGAAGGTCTCCGGCGTGCTGGCGGTAGGGCGAAGTGGCGATCCGCCGCTGGACCAAAACCAGGTCTTCCTCCTGCGGGGTCTGGCAGAACAGGCCGGGATGGCCTGGGAGCGCGTCCTGCTCCATCAGGAACTGGAGCGGTTGGCCAGGACCGACGGGTTGACCGGGCTGCTCAACCGCCGTTCTTTCGACGAGGCCTTGGTCCGGGAGCTGCACCGGGCTGCCCGTTACCGCCTGCCCCTTTCTCTGATTCTCCTGGACGTCGATCACTTCAAGCACTATAATGACCAGAACGGCCACCCGGCTGGCGACGGGCTTTTGCAAGCGGTCGCACAGCTGATCAGCCGCCAGGTGAGGGCCGTGGACGTGGTCGCCCGCTACGGCGGTGAGGAATTTGCCCTGATCCTGCCGGAGACGAGCGGCTCCGCGGCGGTGCTCCTGGCCGAGAGGATCCGGAAGGCCGTGGCCCAGCAGGATTTTCCGGGCGGGTCGCGGCAACCCTGCGGGAGGGTGACTGTCAGCCTGGGCGTAGCCGCTTATCCGGACTCCGCCACTACGGCGGAGGGGCTCTTGCACGAGGCCGATCAAGCCCTCTACCGGGCCAAGGCCGGGGGGAGGAACCGGGTGGAGGCGGCCGTCCAGCCGGAGCACCGGTAACCCTGGATACAATTACTGGCAGGCGTCGCGACCAGCGGCGCGAAATACAATCTATGACCAAACGCGCAAGGTGGATCGGTCTCACCCTTCGTGGCAGCACTGGTGGCAAAAGGAGTGGCAGCTCATGCTTTGGCAGGGGACGAAGGTCTTTTTGCGCCCGCTCAGAGAGGGGGATTTTCCCGCCCTCGTCCGGTGGAATAACGATCCGGAGCTGCAGAGGTTAATGGACGCCGACTACCCCTTAACCCTGGAGGAGTGCCGGGGGTGGTTTTCCAACCTGCAGCGCAGCCCGCAGCATCGGCTCTGGGCCATCCTGGAGTCTGGTGGGCAGCTCATCGGAGAGGTGGAATTGCAAAACATCGCCTGGCGCCGGGGGGAAGCCGAGCTGCGGATCCGCATCGGGGAGAAGGCGTACTGGAATCAGGGCTACGGAACTGACGTCATCCGCACGCTGCTCACCCACGCTTTTGCCGAGCTGAAGCTGCGCTCCGTCTACCTGCGGGTCTACCGATTCAACCGGCGCGCCATCCAGTGTTACCTCAAGTGCGGATTTAAGGTGGAAGGATTTGTGCGCCTGCGCCGCCGGGGCCGGAAAAGAGAGATTATTCTGATGCGGGTCTCCCGAGAGCGCTTTTTAGGGGAGACCCCTTCTGTTTGTGCCACCTAGAGGAGTTGCCGGTGGGTCGTCGAATACTGAGGAGGTCGAGGTCGTAAGAGAAGCCCCGGGCGGGGCGAGGGAGGTGTGGCCGCATTAGCGGC
>JASBVW010000077.1 GCA_029961005.1 Bacillota bacterium | reverse complement strand
GGGAGATCGCCAAGGATCTGACCTACTACTTTGCCCGTTCCGAACAGATGCCTTCCTCAGTAGCGCTGGGGGTTTTGGTGGAGACCGACGGTTCTGTGCGGGCTGCCGGCGGGCTGATGGTCCACCTCTTGCCCGGGCACCCTCCGGAGCTGGTGGACCAACTGGAGCAGAAGCTGGCGCACCTGCCCCCTGTCAGCTCGCTGGTGGACGGGGGAGCGCGGCCGGAGGACTTAGTGGCTGAGGTTTTAGGCGGAATGCCCTTTCAGGAACTGGGCCGTCTGCCGCTGCGCTTTACCTGCGCTTGTTCCATGGAGCGCCTGGACAGGATCCTGATTACCTTGGGGCGGGAGGAACTGGACGAGATGGTGAGGGAGGGGCAGGCGGAGATCATTTGCCGTTTCTGCGGCCAGCGCTACCTCTTTGACCGGGCTCATCTGGAGAGATTGCGGGACGAGGCCATTGACCTGCCTGAACAACGCTGGAGGCACTGAGGAGGTTTCCATGGCGCGTTACTGGAGAAGAACGGCCTTCCTGTTGGGCGTAGCTGCCCTCCTGGCCTTTTCCCTGTTCTGGGCAGCGGTGCGCCTGTATACGGACTGGCTGTGGTTCGGCGAGGTCGGGTACCGCGGCGTCTTTTGGACCATTCTGCTCACCCGTTGGCTGCTCCGGGGGCTGATCCTGGCCGTCTTCTTTCTTTTCCTGGCCGCCAACCTTCTGTGGACCAGGAAGGTGCTCGACGAGGCGGTGCACCGGTTGAGAGCCTGGCATCCGCTGCTGGCCGCCCTCTTCGCTCCCCAGCGCGTGACGGCCGGGTTGCTCTTAGTGGCGGCCGCCTTGACCCTCTTGGGCGCCGCGGCGCCCCCGCCCTGGGAGATGGCCTTAAAATACCTGTACGGCGGGGAGTTCGGCTTGGCCGATCCCCTCTTTCAGCGAGACGTGGGCTTTTACGTCTTTCGCCTGCCCCTCTTGCAGTATCTGTACCGCTTCGGTTTGGGCCTCTTTTCCCTGGCCTTCCTGGCGGTGACGGCGCTCTATGCCCTGGCAGGCGCTTTTCGCTGGGATCCCCTGGCCTGGCGCCTGGAGGTTAAGGCGCGGGCGCGCCATCACCTGGCGGTTCTGGCGGGAGCCTTCCTCCTCTGGCGGGCCTGGGGGTACCGGCTGGAGGCCTATCAGCTCCTTTACTCCACGCGGGGTGCCGTCTTCGGCGCCGGGTATACCGACGTCCATGTGCTGCTGGTGGGGTTGAAGTTCCTGTCTTTGCTGGCTCTGGTGGCGGCGGCTTTGGTGCTCTGGGGGGGCTTTGCCCGCCGGCTGCGGCCGGCCCTGGCGGCCTTGGTGCTGCTGGCCGGTGCTTCTCTCCTCGTGGGACAAGTCTACCCCTCCCTGGTGCAGCGGCTGGTGGTGGAGCCCAATGAATTGGCCAAAGAGGAGCCCTATCTGCGCCAGCACATCAAATTCACCCGGCTCGGCTGGGGACTGGACAAGATAGAGGAGTACAACTACCCCGTGCGCACCGACTTGACCCTCTCTGATGTGGAGGCGGAGCCGGAGACGGTGGAAAACGTCCGGCTGTGGGACTGGCGCCCTCTGTTGGCTACGTACAACCAGCTGCAATCCATGCGGTTGTATTACGACTTCGCCCAGGTGGACGTGGACCGCTACCTGCTGGACGGCCGGTGGCGCCAGGTGACCCTGGCGGCCCGGGAGCTGAACGTGGAGCGGCTGCCGGAGCAAGCCCGAACCTGGGTTAACCTCCGCCTCAAATACACCCACGGGTATGGGCTGGTCATGAGTCCGGCCAACGAGGTCACTCCAGAAGGCCTGCCCAATTTCTTTGTGGCCAACGTTCCCCCGGAGGGGCGGCCCGATTTGGCGGTGCGGCGGCCCGAAATCTATTTCGGTGAACTGACGCGGGACTACGTGGTGGTGCGCAATCGCACGCCGGAGTTTGATTATCCGCGGGGGGACGAGAACGCCTACACCACCTACCAGGGGAGAGGAGGCATTCCCCTGCGCTCACCCCTGGTCAAACTGGCCTTTGCTCTGCGCCTGGGCACGGTGAAGTTCTTCCTCTCCCAGGAGATCGGGCCGGAGAGCCGCATCATGATTTACCGGGAGATCAAGGAGCGGGTACGGCGGATTGCGCCTTTCCTTAAGTACGATCGGGACCCTTATCTGGTCCTGGAGGGGGGGAGGCTCTTCTGGATCCAGGACGCTTACGTGACCACCTCCGCCTTCCCTTACGCCCAGCCGCTGCCGGGGTGGGGCAATTACGCCCGCAATTCGGTGAAGGTGGTAGTGGACGCTTATCACGGGGCGGTGCGCTTTTACGCGGTGGATCCCCGGGAGCCACTTACCGCCATGTACGGGCGGGCGTTCCCCGGCCTCTTCCGCCCTTGGGAGGAGATGCCGGCCGGCCTGCGGATGCACGTTCGCTACCCAGAGGATCTCTTCCTGGCTCAGGCCCAGATCTACAGCGTCTATCACATGGAAGACCCGGTGGTCTTTTACAATAAAGAGGACCTCTGGACGATCCCCGACGAGATCTTTGCCTCCGAGCGGGTGCAGGTAGAGCCTTATTACGTCATTATGCGCCTGCCCGGGCGGGAGAAAGGGGAGTTCCTCCTCATGCTTCCTTTCAGCCCGGCGCGCAAGGACAACATGGTAGCCTGGATGGCGGGGTTGTGCGACGGGGAGGACTACGGGCGCCTGGTGGTCTACAAGTTTCCCAAGCGCAAGCTGACCTACGGCCCCATTCAGGTCGAGGCCAGGATCGATCAAGACCCTGTCATTTCGCAGCAGCTCACCCTCTGGAACCAGCGGGGCTCCCGGGTGCTCAGGGGCAACCTCCTGGTCATCCCTCTGCGGGGAGGAATCTTGTACGTGGAACCGCTTTACCTCCAGTCGGAGGAGAGCAGGCTTCCGGAGCTCAAGCGGGTGGTGGCCGCGTACGAGAATCGCCTGGTCATGGACCTTACGCTGGAGAGGGCGCTCCAGCGGCTTTTCGCGCCGGGGCCACTTCTGCCCCCGGCTCCGCCGGAGGAGGGGGCAGACCGGTCCCTCTCCGCGTTGGCGCGACAAGCGGCCCGCCTGTTTGCTGAAGCGGAGGAGGCCCTGGCGCGCCGGGAGTGGAGTGAATGGGGCCGGCGCCTGGAAGAGGTGCGGCGGATCTTGGAGCAGTTGTCCGAGCTGGCGTCGAGTCAGCCGTCGGAGTGAGAGCTGAAGCGAGCCGCAAGGTAGCGCACTGGGAGGCAGGGAGGAAGAAGGAGATGGCACAGGGGCGCCGGGAAGTCTCCGCTGGCGTGGCGGTAATCGACGGGGAGCAGGTGCTCCTCATCTATCACAGGCGGGGGGAGTGGCTCATGCCCAAAGGGCATGTGGAGCCCGGCGAGACGCCGGCTCAAGCGGCCCGGCGGGAAGTGGGAGAGGAGACGGGGATTTCCGTCCGGTTGCTGGGCGAAGTGGGCCGCACGGAGTACGACTTTGACCCGCCCGGTGAAGAGGGGCGGCGCTTTAAACAGGTTTACTGGTTTGTGGGTACTCCTGAGGGGAAGGTGGCGGCGGACCCCTCTCCCCACCGGGCGGAGGGGATCGAGGCGGCAGTCTGGCTGCCGCGCGCGGAGGCTTTGGCCCGGCTGACCTTCCCGGCGGACCGCCAGATCTTGGCCCGCGCCCTGGAACTCTACGACCGCCAGGGGAAGGTTTAGGGTCCGTTACATCCCCAGGATGGCCCGGATGCGCTTGGCCTGGGCGCGGCTGACGGGAACCTCCGAACGCTCGGCGTCGTCCACCACCAGGGAAAAGGTGCCGTTGAAATAGGGGATGACCTCCCGCACTCGCCGGAGGTTGACCAGGTATTGCCGGTGGGTGCGGACAAAGGTTGGTTCCGGTAGCTCCCGCACCAGCTCCTTCATGGTGTAGCGGGTCATGAGGGCTTCGTTGAAGAGCTTGAGGTAGAGGACGTTGTTGCGCACGAAGGCGTAGATGACGTCCTTTTTATCGATCAAAGCGGTCTTGCCCTTGCGCTCTGCCAGGAGCCGGTCCAAGGCCGGGGTGCGGGCCGGTGCAGCAGCAGGAGGAGGAGCGGTTCCAGGAGCAGGGGAAGGGGAGGCCTGGCTTCCTGCCGCCTGGGCCTTCTCCACCTGCCGGAAGACCTTGGCCAGAGCCTGTCCCAGCCGTTGCTCATCGAAAGGCTTTAACAGGTAGTCCACGGCGTTGACCTCGAAGGCCTGCAAGGCGAACTCCTGGTAGGCCGTGACGAAGATGACGTACGGCGGGGAGGGCTTGTTCTGGAGGAGGCGCGCCACCTCCAGCCCGTTCAGTTCTGGCATGTCGATGTCCAAAAAGACGATATCGTACGGCATGGCCTCCAGTAAAGCCAAGGCCTCAGTGGCGTGCGTAGCCTCGCCGATGATCTGCACTCGGTCGGCAAAACCCTGCAAAAGGAAACGCAATTCGGCCCGGGCCGGGTACTCATCGTCAACGATCAAAGCCTTGAGCTTGGGCGATGTCATCAGTCGCTGCCCCCTCCCCTGCGGCGCGTGCGGCCGGAATCCGAATCAAGACGGTGGTCCCGCTGCCAGGGGTGCTCTCCACTTGAAGCAGAGAGTCCTCGCCGTAAAGGCGCTTCAAGCGCTCCCAGACGTTATTAAGGCCTACGCCGTTTCCAGAGGCGAAGCCGGGCTGGAGGATGCGGGAAAGCTTTTCCGGTGGGATGCCTACCCCGTCGTCGCGCACCACAATCTCTAGGTAGCGGCCGGAGAGGCGGGCTGCCACCTCTACCGTCCCCGGCTCCACTTTGCGTCCGATTCCGTGTTTGACCGCGTTCTCCACCAGGGGCTGTACGGTTAGGACGGGAACCTCCACCTGGTAGACCCGCGGGTCGATGCGGTAACGCACCGAAAGCTTCTCTTTAAACCGCGCCTTCTCCAGGTAAAGGTACGTCCGGACGAACTCCAACTCTTCGCGGAAAGAGTGGAAGTGGCCGCTGCGCCGCAGCGTCTGCCGGAAGAAGTCGGCCAGGCGGATGAGCAGGCGCCTGGTCTTTTGGGGATCGGTCCGGCTGTACATTATTATAGTATTCAAAGTGTTGAAGAGGAAGTGCGGATTGATCTGGGCGCGCAGGGCGTCCAGCTCTGCGCGGCAGACCAGCTGGGCCTGCTGATCCAGCTCTGCCAGCTCGATCTGCATCCCTAAGAGCTGGGCCAGGCCACTGGCCAGCTTGATGATGTACGGCGGCAGTTCGCCGTCGTGGGTCTCGTACAGCTTGAGCGCCCCCACCACCTGATCGCGGCAGAAAAGGGGTACGATCACCGCCGCGGCCAGCGGGCAGTCGCAGTTCTGGCGGGGGCAGTTGAGCTGGCGCTGGTTTTTGACAATCTTCATCTCTCCCCGGGCCAGGGCTTCCTTCGTGGCAGCGGTGAGTATCTCATCCCCGGGCCGGTGTTTGTCGCAGCCCGCGCCGATGAAGGCCAGGACCCGTTCCCGGTCTGTGATGGCCACGGCCGCCACGTCGCTGATCTTTTGGATGATCTGGGCGATTTTGAGGGCGGTCTCGGGGGTCAGGCCGCGCCGCAGATAAGGAAGGGTTTCGCTGGCAATCTGCAGGGTGCGATCGATCTGCTGGTACTCCTGGCTCTGCGCTGCCGCCCGCTTTTGAACGTGAGAGCGGGAGCGGTCCAGGAGGGCGAAGGCGGCGGCGTTGCAGCCCAAGAGAAAGAGCCCCAGAAGCCAGCCCTGGGGCAGGCGTAAGGAAGCCACGGCCGCCAGCTCCACCGCCGAGAGAAGCACCGCCACGGTAAACATATGAGCCCGGAACGTGGTCACGGCTCTTTTCCCCCTTACCGCCGGGCTTGCAGCTCCAGCCCTACGGGTAGTCATAATGTTTCGACGAAATCCCCCAAATTCCTCTTTAAAGGTGCGGGTCACCGTTCAAACAGTTGCAGCGACCGTTCACGCCTAAATTTTGACCGTTGACCCGGACAAAATTGTGAGACAACGGCCACTCTGTTATGATGAGGGTACAGCTTGTGCTAGGGAGGAAGGGTGTGGGAAAAAATGGCAGTGGAGAAGCATATCGAGGGGTTGTTGCAGGAGCAGCGGGTCTTCCCGCCGCCGCCGGAGTTTGCGCGGCAGGCCAACGTCAAAGACGAGAGCGTCTACGCGGAGGCGGCCCGGGATCGCGAAGGCTTCTGGGCTCGCCAGGCTGAGCGCCTGGATTGGTTTCGCCGGTGGGACAAAGTTTTGGAGTGGAATCCGCCTTTTGCCAAGTGGTTTGTGGGCGGCAAGCTCAATGTGGCTTATAACTGCGTGGACCGCCATCTGAAGACCTGGCGCCGCAATAAGGCCGCCTTGATCTGGGAGGGCGAGAACGGGGAAGAGCGGGTCCTGACCTACCGGGACCTCTACCGCGAGGTGTGCCGTTTTGCCAACGTTTTAAAGAGTTTGGGGGTCAAGAAGGGCGACCGGGTGACGATCTACCTGCCCATGATTCCCGAAGCGGCCATCGCCATGCTGGCCTGTGCTCGCATTGGGGCTCCCCACAGCGTAGTCTTCGGCGGTTTCAGCGCCGAAGCCTTGCGCGACCGGATTAACGATGCCCAGTCTAAAGTGGTCATCACCGCCGACGGCGGCTTCCGCCGGGGGAATATCGTGCCTCTTAAGCAAAACGCTGATGCGGCGGCAGCCGAAGCGCCGTGCG
>JASBVW010000076.1 GCA_029961005.1 Bacillota bacterium | reverse complement strand
GGGCAGCTCCAGGAGCGACCGCTCCCCTTCTCGCGTACAACCGCCAGGGTGGTGATCCGGGCGCTCTTCTCGCGACCAGCGCAGGGAGCCTTCCTCCAGTACAGCCGACCACTTCAAAGCAGGTCCTGCCGGCGGGAAGTAGAGCAGGCAAACCCCGGTCAGGTCTAAAAGTTCCACCAGGCGGCGCCCGATAAAGTGCACCAGGTCGTCCAAAGACAAGAAGCCGCTCACCTCAACGGCCAAAGCTTTGAGCGCCTCATGGCAGCGATCACGCGGCAAAGGGAAAAATTGCCGGAGCTTCCCTTCCAGGTATTCTTTGACCGGATAAAAGGTGGGAGAGACCGCCAGAGCCGCCAGGAGAGATGAGGAGTGCTTTTCCAAATGAAAGGCGTTCTCCAGAAACCGGCCGCCCCACAAGGCGAAGAGAAAATACAACCCCGCCACTCCGCTCAAAGCCAGAGAGTAAACGGCATTCTGCCGCATAAAGAGGCTTAAATCGGCTAAACCATAGCGCCAGACGTTCCAAGCCAGGAGGAAGAGGTAGCAGAGGGTGGAGAGGACGGTCAAGAGGGCGAAGGCAGGGGAAGCGGGATCGACGCAGCTCACCGCCCCCATCGCCAGCGCAGCCAGGGCGGCCAGACCGGTCAGGAGGAGGCGCTGCCGCACCTTTGGTTCTTGCTGCCGGGACCATTCCCGCCAGAGGATGCACCAGCCCGCACCCACGCACGAGGCAAAATACAAACCATAAAGAACCCAGATCGGGAACGCCAGATCAGGCCCATGGGAGAGGCCGGGTAAGACCAGCCTGAGGAGGCCGTGGGGATCAACGCCCGCCAGATAAAACGCCACTCCCAATCCATATCCGAAAGTCAATAAAGCCTCTTTTTTCTGCCGGCGCTGGGAAGGGGCCAGCAAAAGAGCCAAATGCAGAAAGGAAGGGGCCAGGAAGACCCCTCCCGCCCTGGCCAAAGACGCAAGCGCAGCCCAGGAAGGACCTCCCAGAATGAGCAAGGCATTTTCCAGCTGCCACAGAGCAACCAGAAGGCTGATGAGCAAAATAATCCGGTTGATCGGGGAAGAGCGGTTCCCCCAGTAGACGTGCAGCCCCAGGTGCAGGCTGAGTATAGCGGGGATGAGAAGGAGAAAAAGGGGCTCGTCCATAGCCGCACCTGCTTTCGCTTCTCGTCTCTCATACTACTTTTTACCCATCTCTGTTGTATTCTTGCCGCCTCCTGGAAGTCCTCTGGGAGTTCCAGGAAGGGAATTCCAAACTGGCCTCACTCCTCCAGAGCAAAGGTCATCTGCACGCGGGCCTTAATGCGCACGGTGCCGGGGAAGAGGGGAGTTTCCACCCCCCCTGCTCCCCCTGCCTCCTGCGCCGCCGCCAGGTACCGGAGGGGCTGGATGACATCAAAAGAGGCGTCGCTGATGGCCCGCACCCCCCGGAGATGCACGCCGGCGGCTCTACTCAGAACCTCCGCTTTATGGCGCGCGTCTTCCACTGCCTTGCTCAGGGCCTCATCCCGCCGGGCCGCCGCCTCGCTCAGGTAAAAGTCGACCCCTTCGACATTGGTGGCCCCCGCTTTGACGGCGGCATCCAGCACGGACCCCAGCCGATCAAGCTCTGCCACCGTCACCGTCAGCCGGCTGGAGGTGCGGTAACCCACCAGACGTTCCGTCTGCCCTTCTTTCTCCCAGCGGCGCAGGGGATGAAGGACAAAACCGGAGGTCCTCATTTGCTCTTCCGCGATCCCCAGGCGCCGCAGGGCAGTCTGCACGCGCTGCATGGCCTCGGCATTTTTAGCCTGTGCCTCCTCCGCCGTCTTCCCGTCCGCTTCCACGCCCAGAACGACGGAAGCCCGATCAGGAGGCACCTCCACCGTGGCCTCCCCGGTCACGAAGATCCCGCGCTCTGCAGCTTCACCTCTCCCTTCTTCGCCTCCCTGTCCGGTGACGCCCAGGTTAAACCCGAGCAAAGCCAGAACCGCCACGATCACCGCAGCCCAGATCAAGTGCGGGCTCCAACGCGACATCATTGCTCACTCCTCGCCGCGCCTTTTACTCTCTATTCTTCCACTTCGGTACCCGTTCAACCTTACCTCCTGGAAAATTTATGGCACTCCAGCCACCCGCGGCACCGGAAGATGACAGCAGGACAGATTGACCGGGGCGGAGGTTTGGATTAGTATTAATTAGAGATCGTCACAGCGGAGGCATCGAGCGTGCTGCAATTGCAAGGGATAGAACTGGCTTTGCCAAACGGCAACGGAGGTAATAACAACGGTCTCTCCCCTGTCCTGCGCGGGATAGACCTCACCCTGGAAGAAGGCAAGTTCTACGCCATCACCGGCCCCAACGGAGGCGGGAAAACCTCCCTGGCGCGGCTGATCATGGGCATTTATCGGCCCACGGCGGGGCACATCTTTTGGCGGGGGGAAGAAATCACCGGCCTCTCCATTACCGAGCGGGCGCAGCGGGGAATTGGTTATGCCTTTCAGCAGCCGCCCCGCTTTAAAGGGCTGCGGGTGCGCGACCTCCTGGAACTGGCCGCCCGGGAGCAGCCCAGCGACCCCAATGGGTCCCTGCTGCGCCGCCTCTGCCACAGCCTGCGCAGCGTCGGCCTCTGCCCGGAAGATTATCTGGAGCGGGAGGTGGACGCCAGCCTCTCCGGCGGTGAGGCCAAGCGCTTGGAGGTGGCTACCCTCCTGCTGCGGAAGGTGCAGCTGGTCATCTACGACGAGCCCGAGTCCGGGGTAGACCTCTGGAGCTTCGATCAGCTCCTGCGGGTCATCTTGGAGCGCCACCGCCGGGGCGGCATGACCACCGCCGTCATTACCCATCACGAACAGGTCCTGCTGCAGGCCGACGAGATCATTCTCATCGCCGAAGGGGAAGTCAAAGCCCGGGGGCCGCGCGCAGAGATGTGGCCGCTCATCACCGACCGGGCGCGTTGCCGCTGGCGCCGCTCCTGCGAGGAGGAGAACGATGAAGCTGGATGCACTCGATAAAAGGCTCCTGGAGACCATCGCCGACCTGCACGGGGTACCGGCAGGTGCCTTTAACATTCGGCGCAACGGGCAGGCAGTGGAGCGGCGCTCGACAGCCAACATCGAGATCCGCTCCAAAGAGGACAAGCCCGGCATTGACGTCCTCATCCGCCCCGGCACGCGCAACGAATCGGTGCACATCCCGGTCATCCTGGCCGCCAGCGGGATGACCGACGTGGTTTACAACACCTTTGAGATCGGCGAGGACTCCGACGTGTTGATCGTAGCGGGGTGCGGCATCCACAACCCGGGAGAAGCAGAGGCGCGCCACGACGGCATCCACGAGTTCTTCGTGCGCCGGGGGGCCCGGGTGCGGTACGTCGAAAAGCACTACGGGGAAGGTCCCGGACCTGGCGCCCGCATCCTTAACCCGCAGACCATCGTGCACGTGGAAGAAGGAGCCGAGATGATCCTGGAGACGGTGCAGATCCGGGGAGTCGACGACACCCAGCGGGTCACCAGCGCCCGGGTAGCTAGCCGGGGGCGGCTCTTCATGACTGAGCGCCTCCTCACCCATGGGACCCAGCGAGCCATCTCCGACGTGACGGTAGAGCTGATAGGCGAGGAGGCCTCAGCGGAGGTCATCTCCCGCTCGGTGGCCCAGGATGAATCGGAACAGCTCTTTCGCCCGCGGCTGATCGCTACCGCTCCGGCCCGGGGGCACGTGGCCTGCGACTCCATCATCATGGACCGGGCCCGCATCAGCTCCGTCCCGGAGATTTCGGCCCGCCACCCGGAGGCCGAGCTGACCCACGAGGCCGCCATCGGCAAGATCGCCGGAGACCAGCTCATCAAGCTCATGACCCTGGGGTTGACCGAGAAAGAGGCCATCGAGACCATTCTGCGCGGCTTTCTGCGGTAGAAGAGGTCGTCCCAGGCCGATCACCAAGCCGGGTTCTCCAAAAGCCCCAAGAGGAGCCAAAAAGGCAAGACCTCGAAAAAGGTAAAGAGCGGGTCATCGAACATAAAGGTCCCGGTAAAGCCCACCAAAACGGCCACCAGTACCCGCTTCAGGGCAGCGGCGCTGTCGGCTACCTTAAGGCCCCTCCCTGCAGCCCGCCAGGCACTCCAGAGGCGCCAGTAGATCCAGCCAAAGAAGAGCACAGCCGCTGGCAGGCCCCACTCCGAGCCGAAGCGGAGAAAAGAATTGTGCGGGTTACCGAGGTTTTCCAGTTCTTGGGGGTTCCGGTAGCGCTCGTAAACGACCAAAAAGTTATGTGGACCCACCCCTAAAAACGGGTGCTCTTTGATCATCTGGAGGGCCGAAGCAGCCACCATACGCCGACCTGCTTCTGCTCCCGCTCCAAAGACGGCCACTATCCGTTCCCCGAGGGGCCGGTAGAGTGCCATCAACGCCCCAAAGCCACCCGCAGCCAGGGCCCCCACCCAGGGAGCAAAGCCGCCCGCCACCAGCACCCCCGTCCCCACCAGGGCGCCAAAGATGGCGTTGCGTATCCCTAAAAGGCCGATGGCGGCCGCGCTCACCGCAAAGAGGAGCAGCCCTTCCACCTGGCGCCGGATGCGGGCACTTGCCCTCTCTCCTCGCGGGAGAGCCAGAAGCCCCAGCCCGTAGACTAAGGCGTAAAGGAAGAAGGGCCCCAGCCCGTTGCCTCCCATGCCGAAAAGAGTCCCTTTATGGGCGGGAGACATGACGACCAGAGACTGCTTTCCTAGAGATAAGACCACCTCCACCTTGGTCAGGGCCTCGACCACTCCTAGAGCGGCTAAGCTTCCCACAGCCCGCATAAACCAGCGCAAAAAGGCCGGCGGATCTTCGATCAAGTAGCGCCCCACGGCATAGAGCCAGAAGCAAAGGGCCGCAGAGACGACGCCTACCACAGCTGTACCTTTGTCTGAAGCAAAAGCAGCGCTGGCTAAACCTAAAGCCAGGAGAATGGCCCACCACCAAAGGAAGAAGGGATCCGAAGCCAAACCCCGAACCAGTTGACGGCCTTTTCGAACAGAGAGGTAGATGGCCGCCAGGGCCGGAAAACCTGCCCCCAGGGGAGGAGTGAGAGCCAGGAACAGCTCTACTGGCTGGGCTCTTGAGTGCGTTACTCTTTTCTCTTGAGCGCTTCCCATCTCTTATCCTCCCCGCCTCTGGCGTGCACTCAAAAAGTCGATCCAGCTTCTAGCCACCTTTTCCCAGCCATACTGCTCCAGAGCGCGCCGGCGGGCGTTCTCACCTAACTGCCGGCGACGCCTTTCGTCGCGCAAAAGCTCCACCACGGCAGCAACGAAGGCTTCCACGTACGAGGGCGAGCCCACCTCCCCCGGAATCAGAATCCCTGTCTCCCCGTCCACCACCGTCTCCTGCAGGGCGTAGCGGCGGCTGGTTACCACCGGCGTGCCGGCGGCTTGGGCTTCGATGGCGGCAATGCAGGAGGTTTCGGGAAAATCGGTGGGATAGACATGCAGGGCGCTGCGGGCCAGCTCCTGGGCCAGAAGGCGGTGGGGCAGTCCGCCATGCAGGAAGGCCCCCGCGGGTACTTCCTGGTAGCGGTCCAAGCTGCGGTAGCTGTAAACGTGCAGCTCCGCTTCCGGAACCAGCCGGCGAATGCGGGGAAAGATCTCCCTCAGCAGAAGGTCGAGCCCTCGCTCGGGGGCCGAAGTGTAGATGAGGCGGGCGGGCTGGCGTTCTTCCTCCAGGGAGCGGTAGTGCGCCAGATCGATACCGTTTTGAGTGACGAAGATCTTCTCCCAAGGAGTGCCCATATAATCGTGGAAGGCCTGGGCCAGCCACCGGCTGACCGCTGCCACCACGTCCAGGCGCGGATTGGCGATCCGCCCACCCAGGCGCAAAGCCCACTCCGTCAGCTTCTTCCCCGGCTGGTCCGTGCGTTCGGGGTAGGTCCCCAGGTGATCGTGCGCCCAGAAAAGGCGGACCGGCCCCGGAGGGAGGTCCCGGCGCAGCAGATCCTGAAAACGGCGGAAGAAGACTAAAACATCCGGCGGATGCTCCTCCAGCCGGCGCCGCCACTCCGCCTCCTGCAAGTGCAGGTCGAAGTAAGTCACGCCCTCGTAGCAGCCAGCTTCGGCGCCGCAGTGGTTGAGGACGGTCACCTCCTGGCCTTCCTGAGCCAAAGAGCGGCTCAAATAATAGAGGGCGCTCTCGCTCCCACCTAAGGGCTTGTGCCGGAGAGTGAGAGGAGAAAACGGCATGGACAATTCAGCATAAAAGACGATATGCACTGCGAACCTCCTTACACGGACAGGAGAGGCTTGCTCTGCCTGAACGGCGCTGCCTTCTGCTGTAAAAGTTGGGCCAATTTGGCCAGCCACTCCTGCGCAATAGCATCCCAACTATAGTAAGAGAGGGCCCTTTGGCGGGCGGCCCGCCCCAGTTCCTCTCGGCGCTGGGGGTTTAAAAGGAGGTCTGCCACGGCGTCGGCGAAGCGCCGGTTAAACTCTTCCGTCTCCACCCGGCCCGGGACGACGACTCCCGTCCGCCCATCCTGAACGGTCTCCGGAAGAGCCCCGTAGGCGCTGGCTACTACCGGTGTCCCCGCCGCTTGAGCTTCTATGGCGGCAATGCACGAAGCCTCGGTGGAGTTGCTGGGGTGCACCAGCAGAGCGCTGCGCGCCAGCTCCAAAGCCAGATTGGGAGGCGGCAAAGCCCCCAGGAAATAAACCCCTTCCTGCATCCAGCGCCGGTACTCGTCCAAAGGGCGGTAA
>JASBVW010000075.1 GCA_029961005.1 Bacillota bacterium | reverse complement strand
TGGCCCGCCAGGCCCTGACCCGGCTGGCTTTCCCCCAGCACCTGGTGGCCAAGGTAGTCCTGCTCGTCCGGCACCACATGTTTCACTACACGCCCCAGACCTCCGACGCCGCTCTGCGCCGCCTGATCATGAAGGTGGGCGAGGCCAACATCTACGACCTCATCGCCCTCCGCCAGGCTGACGCCGCTGCGGTAGGGGTCCCCGCCACCGCCAAAGCCCGCCGGGGTGAGATCGCCCAGTTGAAAGAGCGCATCGACCGACTCCTGGCTCAAGAGCACGCCTGGGACCTCTCGGCCCTGGCCGTGAACGGCCACGACCTGATGCGCGAGCTCGGCCTCCCCCCCGGCCCCCTCATCGGAAAGCTTCTCCGCTCCCTCCTGGAGGAGGTAATCACCGATCCCTCCCGCAACCGGAGGGAGGTGCTCCTCGCCCTGGCCCGGGAAAAGCTCCCGGAGCTGAGCCCGGGGGAATAAACCCGAGCGCGCCCTTTACGCTGGCAGGCCCCGCCGCTCTACGCTTCCGCACCGCGCGGCGCCGGCCGGTCCTGAGGGGCCAGAAGATCCCGCAGGTGCCCCACATCGTTGCAGAGGCGCACCACTGGACCCCGGGGGCCGTACTCCACCACGGAAAGGGAGGCGTTGTCCACCGCCAGCCGCCACCGCTGTGCGGGATCCAGGCCCAGGGCCTGGGCCAGGATCATCTTGATGGGGCCGGTGTGGGAGACGACGGCCACCACCTGGCCGGCCCGGCGCCTGAGTATCTCCTCCACCGCCGCCAGAACCCGCTCCCGCATCTGGAGGGCCGACTCTCCCCCCGTCAGCACGGTGTGGAGGCCGTCCTGGCGGTAGCGGGCCAGCTCCTCGGGAAAGCGCTCCTCCACTTCGCGGAGGGTCAGCCCCTCCCAGCGGCCATAGCTCATCTCCCGCAAAGCCGGCACCACTTCCACCGCCAGGGCGCGGCGGGCAGCGATCTCTTCGGCTGTGCGCCGGGCGCGGGCCAAGTCGCTGCTGTACACGGCAGCCAAAGGCGCCCCGCTCAGCCGTTGCCCCAGGAGGGCGGCTTGGCGCAGGCCTTCCTCACTCAAGGGGACGTCTCGCTGCCCTTGAATGCGGCCGGCTTTGTTCCAAGCCGTTTCGCCATGCCTAACCAGTACCAGTGTCGTCTTCTCTTCCACTGCTGCAGGCGCTTACTTCTTAGGCTGGGGAGCCGCCACCGGACAGATCTCCGCGCACGACCCGCAGTCGGTGCACTTCTCGGGGTCGATGACATACCTGGACTCCCCCTCGCTGATGGCCAGACTGGGGCACTGCAACTGGCAGGCCCCGCACAGGATGCATTCCTCCGAGATTATATAGGCCAACTCGCTCTCCTCCTCCCGTAAGCCTTTGCTTTTATTCTAGAGCCACCCTTTCGGGATGGGTATACACGTTCATCCGGCGGCCTCGCACAAAGCCGAGGATGGTCACGCCCAGCTCCTCTCCGAAAGCCACCGCCAGTTCCGTAGGCGCGGAATGAGAGGCCAGCACCGGAATCCTCGCCTTGGCCGCCTTGATCAAGATCTCCGAGGAGATGCGGCCGGTGGTGAAGAGGAGCTTATCCTCCAGCGCCCAGCCCTCCGCCAGGGCACACCCGATCACCTTGTCCACCGCGTTGTGCCGCCCGATGTCCTCCCGCACCGCCAGCACTTCGCCGGCCGGCGTGCACAGGGCGGCCGAATGGGCGCAGCCGGTGAGGAGGAAGAGGCGCGTCCGCTCCTGCCAAAACCGCGCCAGTTCGCTTACCGCCGCCGCGGAGACGCGCCCCGCCCAAGTCAGCTTCCTGGTCTGCAGCGCGTCGGAGACGTGGTAGAAGATGGTCCCGCGGCCACAGCCCGTGGTGACGGTGCGCTTGCCGAAGAGCTTCTCCCCCAGGGCCGCCCCCCCGCCGGCGGTCTCGACCTCCGCCACCTGCCCGTTCTCCCGCAGGCGGAGGGAGGTGAGGTCCTCCCGCCGGGTAATCAGCCCTTCGGAGAAGAGAAACCCCCGGAGCAGGTCCTCCACGTGTTGCGGGGTGCAGAGGAGGGTGACAAATTCCCGCCCGTTCAGGATCAGGGTCAACGGAACCTCGGCCAGGAGCCAGTCCTCTTCCCTCCTGGCCCCCTCCGGCCCCACCTTCAGCACGGAGCGGGAAGCTACGAACTCCCGCACCGCCGGATCCGGAGCGCGCTCCACCGGTCCCAGGCCTCCTTCCCGCCTGCTTCGTCTTTTCTGCTTCGGGGCCGCACCCCTCCTACGGCGCGCCGGCCTCCGCCGCCCGCAGGGTGTTGCGCAGCAGCATAGCGATGGTCATGGGCCCCACCCCGCCGGGCACGGGAGTCAAGTAGCCGGCCACCTCTACCGCCTGGCGAAAGTCCACATCCCCGTAGAGCTTTCCCTCGTAGCGGTTGATCCCCACGTCGATGACCACCGCCCCCGGCTTGATCCAGTGGCCTTTGACCATCTCCCGGCGCCCCACCGCCACCACCAGCACGTCGGCCCGCCGGCAGACGGCCGGCAGGTCGGCCGTGCGGGAGTGGCAGACGGTCACCGTGGCGTGCTCCCCCAAGAGCAGAAGGGCGGTGGGCTTGCCCACGATATTGCTCCGCCCCACCACCACCGCCTCCCGGCCCGCCAAGGGAACCCCGGTCTGGCGGATCAGCTCCAGGATGCCGGCCGGAGTACACGGCACCAGGTAAGGATCGCCCAGGGCCAGGCGGCCGAAGTTGACGGGATGGAAGCAGTCTACGTCCTTGGCCGGGTGGATGGCCCGGAGCACCCGGGCCTGCTCCAGGTGGGGTGGAAGCGGCAGCTGGACCAGAATCCCGTGGATTTCGGGGCGCGCATTGAGCTCGGCGATGTGGCTCAAGAGCTCCCTTTCTTCGACCTCTGCCGGGAACCGGAGCGTCTCCGAATAGATGCCCACTTCGGCACAGGCCTTTTCCTTGCGGTTTACATAGATCTGCGAGGCCGGGTCATCCCCCACCAGAACCACCGCCAGCCCCGGAGCCAACCCCTTGCGCCGGCGGAACTCCGCCACCCCTTGGGCCACCTCCGCCCTCACCCGGGCAGCTAGGGCCTTGCCGTCCAAGATTTGCGCCGCCATCTTACCGCCCCGCCCCAGGGCCCGGCCCGAAGAAGAGCTGGATCTCCCGCTGGGCGCTGGCGGGCGAATCGGAGGCGTGGATAACGTTGTGGGGCAGCTCCAGCCCCCAGTCGCCCCGGATCGTTCCCGGCGGCGCCTCCACTGGATTGGTGGGCCCGGCCAACCGGCGCACCACCTCGATGGCGTCGGGCCCCTCTACGATGCCCAGTACGGCCGGCGACTCCACCATGGAGTCCACCAGCCCCGGAAAAAACGGTTTCTCCTTGAGGTGGGCGTAGTGCTCCTCCACCAGGGGACGGGTAAGCTGCCGGACCTCCAGGGCCACCAGCCGCAGCCCCCTCCCCTCCAGGCGAGCCAGGACCCGGCCCACCAGCCCGCGCCGGACCGCCTCCGGCTTGACGATGATAAACGTTCTCTCCACCGCCACAGAAACTACCTCCCCCTAAAAGTTCCGCTCCTCATAACGGGGCTGAGCCGCGCCCCCTGCGCGCTCTGGCTGTCACCCCGCACCCGCGCTGGCTTCCTTTTTGGCTCGCAAATACCGGTCTATCTCCGCCGCAGCCGCTTTCCCGGCCCCCATGGCCAGGATGACGGTGGCGGCGCCGGTGACGATGTCCCCGCCGGCAAAGACCCCGGGGAGGCTGGTTTGCGCAGACCCCGACTGCACGATGATCTGCCCCTGCGGGGTGGCCGCCAGCCCGGGCGTACTCTGGACCAAGAGCGGATTGGGGCCCTGGCCGATGGCCACCACCACCGTCTCCACCTCCAGGGTCCACTCCGACCCCGGCACCGGAACGGGGCGCCGGCGCCCCCGCTCGTCCGGCTCTCCCAACTCCATGCGCTGCAGGACCAACCCCCTCACCCATCCCTTCTCGTCGCCCAGGATCTCCACCGGATTGGCCAAGAGGTGAAATTGGATCCCTTCCTCCTCGGCGTTCTCGATCTCTTCCCGCCGGGCGGGCATCTCCGCCCGGGAACGGCGGTAGACGACGTCCACCTCCTCCGCCCCCAGGCGCAGGGCGGTGCGGGCTGCATCCATGGCCACGTTCCCGCCCCCGATCACCGCCACCTGGCGCCCCACCCGGATGGGAGTGTCGTATTCGGGAAAGAGGTAGGCCCGCATCAGATTGATCCGGGTCAGAAACTCATTGGCCGAATAGACGCCGTTCAGGTGCTCACCCGGGATACCCAAAAAGTGCGGCAGGCCCGCCCCGGTGGCGATAAAGACGGCCTCGAACCCCTCCTGAAAGAGCTCCTCCAGCGTCACGGTGCGTCCCACCAGGACGTTCGTCTCGATCCGAACCCCCAGGCTCTGGACGTACCGGATCTCCCGGTCCAGAATCCGCTTGGGCAGTCGAAATTCGGGGATGCCGTAGCGCAGGACGCCGCCGGGGGCGTGGAGCGACTCGAAGATGGTGACCCGGTAGCCGGCCCGGGCCAGGTCCGCCGCCGCGGCCAGCCCCGCCGGGCCCGAGCCCACCACCGCCACCGCCGGCCGCTCGCCCCGGCCGGCCGCCGGGGCACCGGCTCCGAGGTCCGGGGAGTCGCCCGCGAGGCCGGCCAGCCCTGGCTCGGCCGCCGCCGAGGTCTCCCGGCGGGCCCGGTGCCTCGAATCCGGTTCAGGATCCGCGCCGCCTGAAGACCGCTCTCCCGCCGCCTCCGGCCCCGGGCCCGGCCGGTCGCCCTCCCCTGCCGCCTCCGCCTCCCAGTCGGCCACGTACCGCTCCAGGGCCCCGATGGCGATGGGCTGACCCCGCTTGGCCCAGAGGCAGCGCTCCTCACACTGAGTCTCTTGCGGGCAGACGCGGCCGCAGATGGCGGGCAGGTTGTTCTTCTCTTTAATCAGGCGGGCCGCCGCGGCCACATCCCCCTCCCGCAGGGCGCGGATAAACTCGGGGATGGGCACGCCCACCGGGCAGCCGCTTACGCAGGGCCGGTCCTTGCACTGCAGACAGCGGGCGGCTTCCGCCGCCGCCTGCTCCGCCGTCAGCCCCAGGGCCACCTCCTCAAAATTGCGCCGTCGCTCGGCGGGATCCTGCTTGGGCATCTCCACCCGCCCCGGCGGGCGGCGCCCTACCCGTTCGTCTGGCATTGGCATCCCTCTTTCCGTTCATGATAGCGCTGGAGCGCCAGCCGCTCCTCTTCCGCAAACTGGCGCAGCCGGCTGGCCAGCTGAGCAAAGTCCACCTGGTGCCCGTCAAACTCCGGGCCGTCCACGCAGGTGAAGCGCACTTCTCCTCCCACCGTCACCCGGCAGGCCCCGCACATCCCCGTGCCGTCCACCATCATGGCGTTGAGGCTGACGATGGTGGGAACGTTGTACTGGCGGGTCACCTGGGCCACGGCCCGCATCATGGGCACCGGGCCGATGGCCAGCACCTCAGCCGGGCGCTCCAGCTCGATCAGCTGCGGCAAAAGGTCGGTCACCAGCCCGTGGTGGCCGAAGCTGCCGTCGTCCGTACAATAATGTACCTCGTGGCAGGCCTCTTCCATCTCCTTCTGCATGATGAGGAGGTCCTTGCAGCGCGAGCCGACCACGGCCACCACCCGGTTCCCCACCTGGCAGAGCTCCCGCGCCCGGGGGTAGATGGGAGCCACGCCCACGCCGCCTCCCACGCAGAGAACAGTCCCTACCCGGCGCGGGGGGACGATCTTGCCCAAGGGCCCCAACACGTCCGCCAGCGCATCCCCCACCCGGTAAGAGCCCAACTCCTCCGTGGTCTTGCCCATCTCCTGAAAGACCATCATGATGGCCCCCCGCTCGGGATCCATGTCAGCGATGGTGAGGGGAATCCTCTCCCCGCGCTCGTGCAGCCTGATGATAATAAAATGACCGGGCTTAGCCTGCCGCGCCACCCGGGGAGCCTCCACCCACATCTTCTTGATCCGGGGGGCCAGCTCTTCTTTGGCCAAAATCTTGTACACGGGCCCACCTTCTTCCAGACGGATTATTCCCTTTTTTCGCACAATAATTAGACAAAAAAGAAGGGGTTCCTCCTCCCCTTGCCCGCCCTAGCCGGACTTTTAAAAGCAGCGCTTGCGCAACTGCTCCCGCTGGCGCTCAAAGACGAAGCGCACGATCTCGTCCTGGGTGGCCTGATCCAGCTGGGTGAATTGGATGCCGTAGGTGCGCTTGGCCTTGACCCCTAGGAGATCGGCCACCTGCTGCGGAACCTCCTCCAAGGTGTCGGCGGTCACAATGCGGCCCCGCACCGGCAGAACGCGCCCGGGCAGCTCAATGGCCAGGTCCAGCTCCGTCCCTGGAGCCATCTCCTTCCAGTGCACCAGCTGAATCCCGCCCCCGCTGATGTCCCGGGCTAAGCCGTGGTAGAGATGGGGGTCCCCCGGCACGCGAAAACGCACGTTCAGCAAGGTAGCGAGGCGGAAGAGGAGTCGGCGCTGGCGCTTTTCCACCAAGGTGGGCCGCTCCAGCATCCAGCGCCCCATGCCCTGCAAGTCGAAACCCACCAAGCGAGAGCGCAGGCAGTACAGCCCCCGCTCGTCCGCGTACTCCAGAGTAACCTCCATCCCTGGAGTTCCGGAGGCGTAGCGCCCGCCCTCCTGCCGGGGGAGCTCGACAATCAGCCGATCGGGGGTGGAGCGCACCACGCGGGTGA
>JASBVW010000074.1 GCA_029961005.1 Bacillota bacterium | reverse complement strand
CGTGTTGACCCTGATCGAAAAGGCGCAGGCCCAGGTGGAGCAAGAGAGGCTGGCGGAGAAGGAAGAGCGCTGGCGGAAAGCGGAGTTTACCTTAGAGGATTTTCTCTCGCAGCTGGAAGCCATCCGCAGAATGGGTCCTTTGGAAGAACTGGTCGGGCTTTTGCCCGGCGCCGCCCGGCCTTGGACGGGCAGCGCGGGGCAAAAGGCCCCGGTCGATGAGCGCAGCCTCAAGCGCTTGACCGCCATTATTCAGTCGATGACGCGGGAAGAGAGAAGGAATCCTGCTTTGATTGACGGCAGCCGCCGCCGCAGGATAGCCCGGGGCAGCGGTACCACCGTTCAGGAGGTCAACCAGCTGCTCAAGCAGTACGAGCAGACCCGGCAATTGTTGCGCCAACTGGGGAGCTGGGGCAAGAAAGTACCTCGAGGCAAGGGCTTTCCCCTTTTGCCTCTTTTTTCAGACCGCGAAAGGAGGTGAGAGGATGGCGGTACGCATTCGCCTCAGGAGGATGGGGGCCAAAAAGCAGCCCTTTTATCGCTTGGTGGTGGCAGATTCCCGCTCGCCGCGGGATGGGAGGTTTATCGAGACCATCGGGCACTACAATCCTTTAAGCGAACCTTCAGAGCTAAAGGTGGACGCAGAGAAAGCCCTGGAGTGGCTGATGAAAGGGGCGCAACCTTCAGACACTGCTCGCGCCTTGCTCAAGCGGGCAGGGGTGTGGGACCAGTTTGAGGCTGTCCGAAAAAAGCCACGGGAGGCTCAGTGACGCAGCTGAAGACCCGGCGGTAGCGATGCGGCAGCATCGGGGGAGGTAGTTGCCGTGGTGGAGGAATTGCTGGCCTTTCTCGCGCGCTCCTTGGTCAATCACCCGGAGCGGGTGGCGGTGGAGAGCCGAGAGGAAGATGGCACGGTCACGCTCTCTCTGGAGGTGGCGCCGGAGGACTTGGGGAAGGTAATCGGCCGCCAAGGGAGGATCGCCCGGGCCATCCGCACGGTGATGAAAGCGGCAGGAGCCCGGGACGGGCGGAAAGTGGTCGTAGAGATCAAGGATCAGGCCAGGGAGCGGCCGCAAGGGTAATGCCAGGGGGAGAGCCGAAGTTCATCTTGATCGGAGAGGTGGTAGCTCCCCAGGGCCGCCGGGGAGAGGTGCGGGTCCTGCCTCTGACGGATTGGCCGGAGCGTTTCCGCCTGCTGCGCCGGGTCTTCCTCGTGCCGCCCCGGCAGGGCCAGGGCGGTGCCGGGGGGAAGGCCGAAGAACCGCTTCTGGAGTGCCAGATAGAAAAGGTCTGGTTTCAGCGCCAGTTCGTGATCCTGAAGTGGGCGGGGTGTGAGGACATCTCAACGGCAGAGAGGTGGCGAGGGGCTCTGGTAGCCATTCCTCGGGCGGAGGCGCTGGAGCTTCCCCCAGGTCGGTACTACCTCTTCCAAATTGTAGGCCTGACGGTGGTGACAGAGGGCGGAGAGGTTTTGGGCGAGGTGGTGGCGGTTCAGCCCACCGGCGCCAACGACGTGTACGTAGTCAAAAGGCCCGGGCCGGGCAGGGGTAAAGAGCTGCTGCTGCCGGCCACGCGCGAGGTCATCAGAGAAATAGATCTCGAGCGGCGGCGGATGGTGGTCCGCCTTCTCCCGGGGCTGGGGGATTGACGATGCGCATCGATGTTTTGACCCTTTTCCCCGAGATGTTTACCGGCCCGCTGACTGAGAGCATTATTAAGCGGGCGCGCGAACAGGGCCGGGTAGAGATCCACCTCTGGGACATTAGGGACTTTGCAGAGGATAAACACCGCATCACCGACGATTACCCCTTCGGGGGCGGGGCGGGCATGGTGATGAAGGCAGAGCCTGTGGCCAGGGGATTGGAGGCGGTGCTCAGCGCGGGGGAGCGCGCAGGTGTGCCGGTGATCCTCCTCTCCCCCCAGGGGCGCCTCTTCACCCAAGAGGTAGCCAAAGAGCTGGCCGCTCATCCGCGCCTGGTGCTGGTGTGCGGCCACTACGAGGGAATCGACGAGCGGGTGCGGGAGGCAGGCCTGGTGACAGATGAGATCTCTATTGGGGATTACGTCTTGACCGGGGGAGAACTGCCGGCCATGGTCATCATCGATGCGGTGGTGAGGCTCTTGCCGGGAGTCTTGGGGGCGCCGGCCTCGGCGGTGGAGGACTCTTTTTATCACGGGCTTTTGGATTACCCCCATTATACTCGCCCGGCGGTCTGGCGGGGTCTGGCAGTGCCTGAGGTGCTGCTGAGCGGCAATCACCAGGCCATTGCTCGCTGGAGGAGGAAGGAAGCCCTTCGGCGGACGCTTTTGCGCCGGCCGGACCTGCTCCGCCGCGCGGAGCTTTCGGCCGAGGATCGGGTAATTTTGAGCCAGTTGGTCCAAGAAGAAGGTGTGGACTTAAAAGGCTTACTAGAGGAGGGTTGAGCGTGAACGGGTTGGATCTGGTGCACCAACAGTACAAAAAGGAAAAGGTCCCGCTCTTCAACGCTGGGGATGCCGTACGGGTGCACGTGAAGGTGGTGGAAGGCGGGCGAGAAAGGATTCAGGTCTTTGAAGGCGCGGTGGTGCGGCGGCGCGGCAGCGGCCTGAACGAGACCTTTACTGTGCGCAAGGTCTCCGACGGGGTAGGAGTGGAGCGCACGTTTCTCCTTCACTCTCCGCGCGTCGAGAAGATCGAAGTGGTGCGACAGGGTGAGGTCCGGCGAGCCCGGCTCTACTACTTGAGGGAGCGGGTGGGCAAGGCGGCCCGGGTGCGGGAGAAGAAGCGCTCTGTGGAGCCAGAGAAGTGAAAGGGAAGGCTGCTTCGGCCTCCGGCCGGGTGCCCTCGGTAGAGGCGCCCGGCCCTTTTTATTTTTTGCCCTCCAGCGCCATTTCCCAAAGTAAGGCGACCCCTCCGGCGGCCAGGCCGAAGTAGTAAGAGACCAGCCGCCAGAGGAGGGCAAAGAGGGCGGCCAGGTCAGCGCCGGCCCACCGGGAGAAGGCGGAAGAGAGGCCCAGCTCTGCTATCCCGCTGCCTCCCGGCAGGGGAAGGTGGGAGAGGGCAAAGTTGAAGACCGCCTGAAAGGCCAACGCCTGCCCCCAGGGCAAGCGGACGCCCAGGGCGTGCCAGAGGAAGGGGGCGGCCAGGAAGTAAAGGGCCCAGTAGAGTGCGGTCAGCGCTAAGATCTGGCCCAAGAGCCCGAGGGGTGCCCGGAGGAGGCAGGGAAGGGCCAGTTGGAAGGCCTGAGCCTCCTGCGCCAGCCGGCGCAGCAGGCGCCGTCGCCAGGGGCGGGGGAGGTGGCGGGTTCGGGCGGTGCGCAGGAGCAGGGAGCGCAGCAGTTGAGGTTTCCCTGCCAGGGCCAGGAAGAGAACAGTAAACCCGGCTATGGCGGAGGAAGCCAGGAGCAAGGGCGGGAGAAAGACCGGCGGCAGCCAGGGGCCGGAGCCGAGGTAAAGGATGAGCAAGGGGACAGTGCCGCTGAAGAGGAGGGAAGTGAAAGCGGTGCGCACAGAAAAGAGGGCGGTGGCGCTACCCCAGGAGAGCTGGCCCCGGCGGTGGAGAAGGTAGATTTGCAGCGGTCCCTGGCCGGAGGAGAGCGGCGTTACGGCGGCGGCGAAGGTGGAGGCCAGGACGATGCGCAGCGCAGCGGAGAAAGATAACCTTCCGCCCAGGAGAGAGGACATCATCTGCAGCCGGCAAGCCTCGGCCAGCCAGGCCAAAAACATAGCCGCAAAAGCCAAGAAGATGAAGCGCGGATCGGCGGAGGGCGGCAGGTGCAGGCCGCGCCGAGTAAAGAGGAAGCCCAGCGCGGCCAGGCTGATGGCCAGGGAGAAGAGCAGTCCCCTGCGCAGGGACCCCAGGTTGAGGCGAGGGGGGACTTGCAGCGCGTCCTTCCTTCTTGCTCTCACGAGACTAGTGTCGGTGCCAAACTCCTCTGCCATACGAGTGTAATTTTGGAAAAGGGATCGCTCCCCGGGCGGCGAAGAACAAAATTAATTTGGTCAGGAGGGGTCGCCTTGCCGGACCTGTTTCAGTATGAGGAGTGGGCGCGCAGGCACGGTTATGCCTTGCTGTGCGGTGTAGACGAGGCGGGGAGGGGACCCCTGGCGGGACCGGTGGTGGCGGCAGCGGTGATTATGCCGCCCAGTCCCCTTCTGTGGGAAGTGCGGGATTCCAAGCTGCTTTCTGCTCCTGTGCGCGCCAGGCTGTACGAAGAGATTCGCCGGGTGGCGCTGGATCTGTGTATAGTGGCGGTAGGGGTGGAGGAGATCGACCGCCTGAACATCTTGCGGGCGGCGGAGCAAGCGATGCGGCAGGCCATCGCTGGCTTGCGGATCAAACCGGACCTGGCCCTGGTGGACGGCCTCCCTCTGCCGAACTGCCCTGTGCCCCAAAAGGCCATTGTAGACGGAGATAGGCTCAGCTACTCCATCGCAGCAGCCTCCATCTTGGCCAAAGTCTACCGGGATGGATTGATGGAGGAGTACGATCGCCTTTATCCCCAGTACGGCTTTGCCCAGCACAAGGGCTACTGTACCCCTCAGCACCTGAAGGCCCTGGCTGCTTACGGCCCGTGCCCTGTGCACCGCCGCTCCTTCCGGCCAGTGGCCGAGTGTGCGAGAGGGGGAAAGGTCCTTGAATCGACAGGGAAAAGGAAGATGGGCTGAGGAATGGGCAGCCCGGTACCTAGCGGAACAGGGGTGGGAGATCCTGCACCGCAATTACCGGTGCCGGTGCGGGGAGATCGACCTGATAGCCGTGGAAGGCGGCGTACTGGTCTTCGTGGAGGTGCGGGGGCGCACTTCGGATGTGTGCGGGTTGCCCGAAGAGAGCCTGACTTTGCCTAAGCGGCGGCGACTGATGGCGGCGGCCGCTTTTTATCTCTCCCGGGCAGCGGGAAAAGCTGGAGCGGGGGAAGGGCAAAGAGAATACCGTTTTGACGTGCTCACCCTGCTCCACCAGAAGGGACGCGTAGTCTCCTTTCAACATTATCGGAATGCCCTGGGCGCAGGAGGAGTGGTCGTATGACGGTTCGGGTCTGGTCCTGCGCCGTGCTGGGGGTGGAAGGGCATCTGGTGGAGGTGGAGGTGGATCTCGCGCGAGGTTTGCCTTCTTTTGATCTGGTGGGCCTGCCTGACCCGGCGGTGCGCGAGAGCCGAGAGCGGGTGCGGGCGGCTTTGCGCAACCTGGGCCTGGAGTTTCCCCTGCGGCGCGTTACAGTGAACCTGGCCCCGGCGGCCTTGCGCAAAGAGGGGACGGTCTTTGATCTGCCGGTGGCGGTGGGGATCATGGCGGCAATGGGCGAGCTTCCGCCGGAGAGGCTGGCCGGGGTGGTTCTGGCCGGGGAACTCTCCCTGGCAGGAACGGTAAGAGGCGTGCCGGGGGTTTTGGCCATGGCCCTGGCGGTCCGGGCGCATCTGGCGGAGGGGGTTTTTATCGTGCCGGAGGCCAACCTACCCGAAGCTCGGATCGTCGAGGGGCTGGCCGTGCTGGGCGTGTCCGACCTGGCGGGGGTGGTGCGCCTTTTTCGGGCGCCGGGCGGTCTGCGGCAAAGAGCCGCTGCTGTACGGCCGCAGCGGCAGTCGGTGGAGCGCCCGGAGGAAGGGGGCGCGGAGAAGCCGGGGCAGCCGGGGGCAGAAGGAGAAGCGGAGCCGGATCTGGCCGAGGTCAAGGGGATGCGGGTGGCCAAGCGGGCCCTGGAGATAGCGGCCGCCGGGCGGCACAACCTCCTCTTGGTGGGACCACCGGGGAGCGGCAAGACGATGCTGGCTCGGCGGCTTCCCTCTCTCCTCCCTCCGCTCTCTCAGCTGGAAGCAGTGGAGGTGACCAAGATCTACAGCATCGCAGGGTGTTTGCCCGCCTTCTCCGGTCTTTTGCGCCGCCCGCCCTTCCGCGCTCCGCATCACACCACCACTGTAGCCGGGTTGGTGGGGGGAGGGAGTCGGCTGCGCCCTGGAGAGGCCAGCCTGGCCCATCGGGGCGTCCTCTTCCTGGATGAACTGGCGGAGTTCTCCCGTCCTGCCTTGGAGGCGCTCCGCCAGCCCCTGGAGGAGGGAGTGGTCAGCCTGGCCCGGGCTCAGCACACCTATCGCTTCCCGGCCCGCTTTTTTCTGGTCGGAACTTGTAACCCGTGTCCGTGCGGTTTTTACGGTTCCCAGGTGCACCGGTGCAGCTGTTCGGAGCGGGAGGTGAGGCGCTACCGTAAAAAGCTCTCCGGCCCCCTCCTCGATCGCATCGACCTGCGGGTAGCCGTATGGCCGCCTACCTCCCAGGAATTGACTGGCCCGGCCGCGGAGGAGGGTTCGGCGGCGGTGCGGGAGCGCATCCGGCGCGCCCGGGCCCTTCAGGAGAAGCGCTACGGCGCCCCTGGGCGCTTCAACGCGGAGATGGGCCCGGCTGAATTGCGGGCCTTTGTCCCTCTGGACCCGGCGGCCCAGGAGCTTCTGGAGCGGGCGGTGCTGCAGTTGAGGTTGAGCGGGCGGAGGTTTGACCGCGTGTTGCGCGTGGCGCGGACCATCGCCGACCTGGAGGGCAGCGCACGAGTGGAAGCCGGGCACGTGGCCGAAGCGATCCAGTATCAACGCGATCCTTGGCTGGAGGGGGAGGACCATGCCTTCCTCCCTTGAGCAGGTACCTCTGGACGGAGAGCGGCTCTGCTGGCTGGCCCTGACTCGCCTCCCCGGGATTGGCGGGCGGCGCTGGAAGTGGCTCTTGGAGCGCTTCGGCAGCGCCAGGGCTATTTGGGAGGCTTCCCCCTCCGCTCTGCAAAAGACGCCGGGCATAGGGCCGCGCCTGGTGGAGGCCATTCTTCGGGCGCGGGCTGAATTTGACGCCCCGGCGGAGGAAGAGCGGCTACGGCGCTTGGGCG
>JASBVW010000073.1 GCA_029961005.1 Bacillota bacterium | reverse complement strand
CTATCAGTAGAAATTAGTGTTCTTCTCCACCCCCGGCCGCTTTGCTACATCCTTCTTCCAAGGGTCGTCCGGAGCCACCGGTTCGGCCACGCGGTATCGAATCTCCCCCGGGGCCACCAGGCCCAGCTCCTCCCGGGCCACCTTTTCCACGTACCCGGGGCTCTCCATGTACTTCACCTGCCCGGCCAGCCGGGCATTCTCCCGCTCCAGCGCCGCAATCTCCTGTTCCACCCGCCTGATCTCTGCATTGACCCGCACCAGGCTGACCAGCCCGGTGAGATAGCCAAAGCAGAGGTAGGCCGCCAAGAGCAGGAGGCCCCACCGCAGCCAGAGAGGAAGTGCACGGCGTGAAGGGCCGGGGTGACTCTGCGGCTGTCTACTACGATTCATCGCCTGCCTCACGGCCTCCGCCCTCCCCTCCTTCGCCTTTCTGAAGAAGGCCCAACGCGTCTGCCGGCAAGACGACCACCACCTGGTATCCCTTGGTGCGGGCGCGGTTAAAGAGCGTAGCCACGGTGCTGGGGCTGAGGCCCAGTTCCCGGGCGATGGCCTGGGTACTCCAGCCCATCTCCTTCAGCACCACCACCTGGCGCTCCCGCAGGCTCAGCCGCTCCATGCCCCGCAGTTCGACCTGCAACCGGTGCCACCACGCTTCTCCCGGCCCGCCCTTTGACCATCCTTGCCGGCCAGAGGATCAAGGTTTCTTTCGACATTATTTGTACGCTAGTTCTACAATACTTCTATGTACTTGGTAAAACTCCTGCTGCCGCGCCTCCCCCAGGCCTCCGGCGGGGCCTCATCCCCTCTTCCAAGGCCGCCACCACCGCACCTGGTTCTGTGCCGCGGACCGCCACCCCCGGAGCCACCGCTGGAGAGGGCGGGCCAACCTTCGAGCGCCCCGCTTCACCCTTTCCCAACCCCAGCCCCAGGCGCGAAAGAACAAAAGGCCGGCCCTCAAAACGCGACCGCTCAAGGTCCGGAAATAAAGGAGCAGACCCACTCCCAGGCCGGCCACCACGTAAAGGCGGAACTCGCCCTGGTTGCCCGCCAAAAGGAGCAAAAAGACCGCCCCCGTGGCTACTGCCCAGTACAAAAGATCCCCTACCTGGGTGAAGACCGGCCCCGGCGCCAACCGGCTGCGGACCAGTCGGTAGAGGTCAAAGAAGAAGCCGACCACCATCCCTCCCGCCACGGTGGCAGCCAGGGCTATCACCTGTTCCCCCAGAGGATGCATCATCTCACCTCACCTGAAGAGGCGCCCGATGATCCCCTTGCCCTTTCTCCCCGGCGTCTCGCCCAGGTACTCCAGCGACTCGATGTAGCCGTGGATGGCCAGGCTGCCGGCATCCAGGTTGAACTGATTGATGTGCAGCTCTCTGCCGCGCACCACCAATCCCCCGGCTATCGTCTCTACCACCACCTCCTGCTCGTCGAAGCTCTCCACGTTCTCAACCCCTTCGATGCGGAGCTCCTCCCGCTGCTTCAGCACCACCTGATGCTCCATCCGTTCCTGGTTGCGCGGATCGACGATCCGCGTTCGCTCGTCCGCCACAGCCAGCACCTCCCCGGCCCGCTCTCCGCTCCGTTTATTACCATAGCTATGTGCGAAACCGGGGTTTCATGTCGGCCTCAGCGCCAGAGCCTCTTGATCTCCACTGTGGGGAAGTAGTGCTGCAGTATCTCCTCCGCCTTGCGACCCTCTTTGGCCATGGCGTACGCGCCCCACTGCGAAAGGCCCACCCCGTGGCCAAACCCCTTACCCGCCACGGTGACGCGCTCGCCCTTGACCTCGATCCGGTGCAGGACCGTGGAGCGCATTCGCTCAGGATCCAAGGCGGTCCGGAGGTCGTTGGCCTTGACCGTGACGCTGCCGCCTCCGTGCAGCACAGTCAGGTCCACCGCCCGGCCGAAGGTGTCCTTCCGGCTGATCACGATATCCCGCAGCCCCCCTTTGACCGGCTGGCCCAGCTTCTCCCGGAGCGCCCGGAGGATCTCCGCGCTCGTGAAGGTGGCCTCCCAGCTCTTCACCTCAGGCGGGGCGTACCTGTCCTCCGGCGAGCGAACCTGTTTGATGTAGGGCGGCTCCTTCCCCTCCGGCACCAGGCCGGCATCGCTGGCCTTGGCCGTGTACCCGCCGCTGGCGGAGTGAAAATAAGCCTTGATCGGCACGCCGCGGTACTCCATGACCAACCCCCTGGTCTCCTGCACCGCCCGCCTGATCTCAGGAGTGATCTGGTCCGGTCTATAGGCCTGCGCCTCTTCGTGCTCGGGTTCGAGCGCCCTCTCTCCGAGCGGCCGGGTGCCTCCGGCGGTCAAGGAGTTGAGCGCATAGCTGCGCGCTACGATGGCCTGGGCCTTGTACGCCTCCAGCGGCCAACCTCTCTTCATCTCCCCGGCCACCACCCCGGCTACGTACTCCTCCATCTTGAGGCGCTTTATCCCTTCCGCCGTCTTGAGGCCGACGACCGGCTCGCGCCCCACCTCCCGGCCGGGGGCCTCACCCCTCCGGGGGCACTGCAATCCCGAAACCATCAGCAGGAGCGCGATCGATAAAGCAGAAGCCAGAGCCTTTAAAGGAAAGTTTTTCAAATCACATCCTCCCTCTCCTTGCCATTGTTTTTCAAGATTAGTGTGGCGCCTCTGGGTGGGTTTATCCCAAAAAGACCCCTCCCAGGGGGTTTTCGGCCACTCTTCTTGCCAAAAAGTGCCTCACCCAGAAGGAATCCACCTTTGCGGCGCGAATATAAACCAGCGAAACTTAGGTGGGGAGGGAAGGCATTTGAACAAGACCGAACTCATCGCCGGTGTTGCCGAGAAGACAGGCATGTCCAAGAAGGCCGCGGGGGAAGCAGTGGACGCAGTCTTTGAAGTCATCTCCAAAGCCCTGGCTAAGAAGGATAAGGTAACGCTCATCGGCTTTGGGACCTTCGAAGTGCGTAACCGCGCCGCCCGCAAAGGCGTCAACCCTGCCACAGGTGCTCCCATTAAGATCCCTGCGGCACGGGTGCCCGCCTTCAAGGCCGGCAAGGCACTCAAGGAAATGGTGCGGTAAGCTCCAACTCGACCGGGTGACCAAGAGGCGCCTCCCGGCCATCTTCGCTGGCCGGGAGGCGCCTTTACACGGATTAAGGCTCTGCCTCTTCTCCCGTCCCTTCTTCCCTCTTTGCCTCTTCCCACAGCGAGTCCATCTCCGCCAGGGACATCTCCTCGAGCCCCCTTCCGCGGCTCCGGGCCAGCTCCTCCAAGCGGCGGAAACGGTGCTGGAACTTATGCACGGCCCGCCGCAGGGAAGCTTCGGCGTCCACGCCTAAAAAGCGCGCCAGGTTGACCACCGCAAAGAGCAGATCGCCGAATTCCCCTTCCAGGCGACCCTTGGCCCCGGCCAAGGCGGCCTCGGAGGCACCGCTGGCCCGCTGCCTCTCCAGGTGGCGGTAGGACTGCTGTACTTCCCGCGCCTCCTCCCAGACCTTCTGCACCACGCCGCGCAAGCTTTCCCAGTCGAAACCCACCTGGGCCGCTTTGCGCTGCACCTTCTGGGCATAGGAGAGGGCGGGCAGGTGAAGCGGGATGCCATCCAGGAAAGAGGGGCGTTCCTTCCCGTTCTCGCGGCGCTTGATCTCCTCCCAGTTCTCGATCACCTCCTGCACTCCGGAAACCTTAGCCTCGCCGAAGACGTGGGGATGGCGGCGGATCATCTTGGCCACCACCCCCTCCACCACGTCGTTCAAATCAAAGGAGCGCTCTTCGGACGCGATCTGGGCGTGAAAGACGATCTGGAGAAGGAGATCGCCCAGCTCCTCGCAGAGTTTGTCCGCATCGCCCTCGTCGATGGCCTCCCAAATTTCATAGCTTTCTTCCACCAGGTAGGGCTTCAAGCTCTGGTGAGACTGGGCCCGGTCCCACGGGCATCCCCCTTCGCCCCGCAGGCGCTGCATCACCCCCACTAAAGGATCCAGCGGGTAGAGGGCAAGCCGGTAAGCCGGGCAGCGAAAAGAAGGAGCCGCCTCAATCTGGCCCTCCGGAGGGGAGACGGCGCTCCCCGGCACGTACAGGCAGGTTTCGTGGTCCAGCCACTCCACGCGGTCCAACTGGTACAGGGGCAGCTCCTCCACCCGCTCTCGGCCGGGCTGCCCGGCCGCCTGGAGGAGAAAGACCCCGTACTCGTCCGGGAAGTCCCGCATCAGCCGGAGCTTGACCTCTGAAGCCACCAGGCGGCTGTGCAGTTGAGCCACCAGGCGCCCCACCGAAGGGGGAAGGGGCGGCCACTCAGGAGCCAGAGCATCTAGGATTACCACCCCCTGTAGAGGGTCGAGGCGCAACCGGGCGTAGACAGCCTCCAGGAAGCTCAGGCCCGGCTCCAGCTCGACCCTGATCCCCCGCCCCGCCGCTAAAGCCAGGAGCCGCCGGACTGACTCCTCACCTACCAGCGGGTGCCCCGGTACGGCGTAGGCCAGGGGCTCGGGTGCCACCTCCTCCCAAGCCGTCAGTACCCGCCGGGCCAACTCCTCGTAGACGTCCTCAAACCTCTCCGCCCGCTCGTAGAGGTCGTCACAGGTCTCAAAGGAGATTCCCTGCCGGCGCAGCTCCTCCGCCGCCGGGTGCCGCTCCGTCCTCAAGATGACCCGCCGGGCGGAGCGCAGAACCTCGAGGGCACCGAGCGTCATCTGCCCCGGTGCCCCCGGCCCCAACCCCACCACCGTGATGCAGGGCCCTTTCAACTCCACCACCCCTTCCTTCCCATTCGCCAGGGCCCGGAGAAACTCCTCTTCCCCCTGCCGTTCCAGATCCGCTCCAGCGCCTGGACCAGGTAGGGCGGGAGGCCGCCCAGGGCGGCCAAGGCCCCCGCATAGGTCAGGGCCCCCATCAGGATCGAAACCAGGGTGCTGAGGGTGTTGTGGCTCACGCCGGTAGCCATAAGCCATCCCGCCTCCAGGGCCAGGTAGGTGGAGCGGACCAGGGCGGCCATCAAGGCCGCCGCCGTCAGCGGCCTGAGCACCAGGCCGACCGGCGGTTGGGGAAGGGAGCCGTAACGGAGGGCGGACGCCAGGTTAAGTAAGGCGGCAGCGGCGAAGCCGAGTACAGTGCCCAGAGCCGCCCCCAGCACCCCCAGCGCGGGGAAGCCGGTGAGAAAGTAGGTGGCTGCGCCTTTGAGCAGGGAAGCCAAAAGAAAGTTCTTCACCGGTTCCAGCGGCCGGCCCAACCCCTGCAGGAGGCCTGTGGTCGTCTCTTGGAGGCAGAGAAAGATAATGCCCGGCGCCAGAAAGACCAAAGGGCGAGCCGGTCCGGCATCGCCGAAGAGCATGGCCGCAATGGGAGCGGCCAGCACGTAGAGCCCCGCCGCGCAGGGAACGGACCACAAAAACGTGATCTCCAGGGCTTCCCGAAAACGCCGG
Source organism: Bacillota bacterium (assembly GCA_029961005.1). Lineage (GTDB taxonomy): Bacteria > Bacillota > UBA5301 > JASBVW01 > JASBVW01 > JASBVW01. The sequence continues at coordinate 1,569 of JASBVW010000073.1, read as the reverse complement.
TGCAAGAGCCGCCGGTCCCGCCAGGCCACCGCCTGCGCCACGGCCGGGACCAAGCTGGAGGAGAGGCTCAAGGTCACGATGGTCGGAAAGTAGACCAGGGCCATGGCCATGCCTGAGAGCTGGCCGTACAGGCGCCTGGTAACCTCCAGTGAATAGCCGAGCTCCTGGAGGCGCCGGGGTACGATGGCGGCGTCGAGGGCATTGATCAGAGGCACGGCGACGGTAGCCAAAGTAGTGGGCAAGGCCAGCCTCCACAGCCGGGCGAGCACTTGCCCGGGAGGGAGCGGGGCACTTTTCCCTTTTGCCCTCTCAGCGCGGCTGCGCGTTCGGGGGGGCTGGCGGAACCAGTAAAAAAAGAGCAAGGCCGCCAGGCCAGCCGCGCTGCTGACGGCGGTGCCCAAAGCCGCCCCGGTCGCCACCGCCTCCCGCCCCTGAGGGGCCAAGAAGGCTGCCAGGCCGATCATGGCTGTGACCCGCAAGCACTGTTCCACCACCTGGGCGGCAGCGCTGGGGAACATCTCCTGATGGCCGTGAAAGTAGCCCCGCAGGCCAGCGTTGAGCGGCAAAAAAAACAGCCCCGGCGCGATGGCCTTTAACACTCCAGCCGCCGCCGCGTCTTTCAGTATCCGGCGCGCAATGGGCTCTGCTCCCCAAAACAGGCCCAGCGCCAGCCCCAGGCCGGAGGTAAAAAGCAGGCGCAAAGCTACTTTTAAGATCTGCCGGGCGTTCTCCCCCCTCCCTGCCGCCAGCTCTTCCGCCACCAGGCGGGAGATGGCCAGCGGCACCCCCGCCAGGGCCACGGCCAAAAACACGCTGTAGACGGGGTAAGCCATCTGCAGAAGGCCCATGGCCTCGGCGCCCATGAGGCGGGGCAAAACAATGTGAGCCACCGCTCCCAGAGCGCGGGAGAGCGCAGCCGCACCCATGAGCGTTATGGCTCCCCCCAACACCCCCTGCTCGCCCATCTTTTTCGCCCTGAGGACTCACTGTTCCATCTGCTTGGCCAGGAAACCGGCAGCGGTCTCGGTCAGCTTTTCCTCTAACTCGCCCATGCGCCGGTTTGCGTCCCGGGTAGCCAGGATCACTGACCCGATGGGATCGCCCTCGGCAATAATGGGAGAAACCACGTGGGAAGCAAAGGGGCCTACGCCTTCAATCAGTTCCGGCACTTCCTCTCCCGGTTTGGCTTCTCCGCGGGGATAGAGCACTGTTTTGCGCTCATCCATGATCCTTTCCACCAAGGAGGTGATCGACCGGTCGATCAACTCCTTCTTGGGCGCACCGGCTACGGCGATGACCGCATCCCGGTCCGTGATAATAGCAATATGACCCGTTGCCTCGTGCAACGAGTCGGCGTATTCCTGTGCAAAATCCCCCAATTCACCGATGGGAGAGTACTTCTTTAGGATGACTTCGCCCTCGCGGTCGACGAAGATCTCCAGCGGATCACCTTCGCGAATGCGGAGGGTGCGTCGAATTTCCTTCGGGATCACCACTCGGCCCAGATCGTCGATGCGTCTCACTATTCCCGTGGCTTTCAAGGACTGCACCTCCTTCAATTGCCAATTG
>JASBVW010000072.1 GCA_029961005.1 Bacillota bacterium | reverse complement strand
ACACGTCACCCAGGCCCAGGATGCGCGAGGCCATGCGCCGCGGATAAAAGGGTTCCAGCGCCTGAGGCCCTTCCCCCCAAGTGCCAAATTTGACCGGACAACCGGTGACCGCCCGAATAGACAGGGCTGCCCCGCCCCGCGCGTCGCCGTCCAGCTTGGTGAGGATCACGCCGGTGAGTCCCAGTTGTTCCTGAAAAGTGGAAGCCATGCGCACGGCATCTTGACCTGTCATGGCGTCCGCCACCAAAAGGATCTCCGCTGGCCGGACCGCCTCCTTGATCCGCTTCAGCTCTCCCATCATCTCCGCATCGACGTGGAGGCGCCCTGCGGTGTCGAGGAGCACAGAGTCGTAGCCGCGCTGGCGGGCCTCAGCCATCGCTTGGCAGCAGATTTCCACCGGATCGGACCCCTCCCGTCCTTTAAAGACGGGCACACCCAAGCGCCGACCCAAAACCTCCAACTGCTCTGCGGCGGCCGGCCGGTAGACGTCGGCTGCCACTAAAAGGGGCCTTTTGCCCTTTTGCTTCAGGAGGTGAGCCAGCTTGGCGGCAGTGGAGGTCTTGCCGGAGCCTTGAACTCCTACCAGCGCCACCGCCGCAGGGGGCGGAGCAGAGACCAGAAAACCGCTCTCTTCCCCCCCCAAAAGTTCGGCCATTTGCTCGTAGACCACTTTGATGACCTGCTGAGCAGGGGTCAGGCTGCGCAGCACTTCCTGCCCCAAGGCCCGTTCTCTCACGCGGGCCAGAAAATCCTTGACCACCTGGTAGTTCACATCCGCCTCCAGGAGGGCCAGGCGAAGAGCGCGCAAAGTCTCCTCCAGATCGGCTTCTGTGACCTTGCCCTTGCCTCGCAACCGGCGCAGAGCGTCCTGGAGGCGGGCGCTCAGCTGTGAAAAGGCCATCTCCCTGCTCTCTCCTTAAACAAGCCGGCGCTCTCTTTTCTGGCCCGGCTCCTCTTTTTATACTTCATTCTCCCGCGGCTGTCAAGGGCGGCAGGGCCGCTTCCACAAAGGCCGCGGGATCAAAGGGACGCAGGTCATCGGGGCCCTCCCCCAAACCGACGAACTTGACCGGCACCCCCAGCTCTCGGGCGGCAGCCGCCACGATCCCGCCCCTGGCCGTGCCATCCAGTTTGGTTAAGACCAGGCCTGTGACCCCCACTGCCTGGTGGAAAGCGCGGGCCTGAGCAAGCGCATTTTGTCCGATACCCGCATCTAAAACCAGGAGTACCTCCTGGGGAGCGCCGGGCAGGGCGCGCTCCGCCACGCGCCGAATTTTTTTTAATTCCTCCATTAGGTTGAACTTGGTGTGGAGCCGGCCGGCCGTGTCCACCAGCACGTAGTCCACAGACCGGGCTTGGGCGGCTTGAATGGCGTCAAAAACCACTGCCGCCGGATCTCCGCCCGGCTCGTGTTGGATCACCGGAGCCCCCACCCGTTGGCCCCAAATTTGCAGCTGTTCAATGGCCGCGGCGCGATAGGTGTCCGCAGCCGCCAACAAAACCCGGCAGCCTTCCCGGTGGAGAAGGTAAGCCAACCTGGCCGCGGTGGTAGTCTTGCCCACCCCGTTGACCCCCACCAGAAGGACCACCGTCACCCCGCGCTCAGCGCGGGCCAGCGGCGCCGGCGGGCCTAGAGCAGTCAGCAGGCTCTCCCTGACCCAACGGTACACCGCCTCCGCATCGCCCCCGCCTTCTTGGCGGGCGCGGGAGCGGACCTCCTCCAGCAGCCACTGGGTGGTCTCCAGGCCAAAGTCGGCTTGCAGGAGGATGGCCTCCAGCTCAGCCCACAGGTCCTCGTCCAGTTTCGTCCGGCCGCGGACCAGCTCCCACAAGCGCCCGGCCAGACCCTCTCTCGTCCTGGCCAGGCCCTCCTTAAAACGCGCCCACAGGCCTTTCACGCTGCGTCAACTCCTACCAGGGCAATCTCTCCGCGCTCGTCTGCTAGTATGGACAGCCTTGCCTCCGCTCTAACCTCTAGCCCGCCTCCTCCAAGCGCACCGAAATGAGGCGCGAAACTCCTCCCTCTTCCATCGTCACTCCGTAGAGGATATTGGCGGCCTCCATGGTCACCCGGCGGTGAGTGATGATCAAGAATTGAATCTGATCTGCCATTTCAAGTAGAAGGTCGGTAAAACGCCGGAGGTTCACCTCATCCAGGGCGGCGTCCACCTCGTCCATCACGCAGAAAGGGGCGGGCTTCACCTTTAGGATGGCCATCAACAGGGCAATAGCCGTCAAGGTGCGCTCTCCGGTGGAGAGGAGGAGCAGGCTTTGGGGCTTTTTACCCGGGGGCTGGGCTATGATCTCGATGCCCGTAGCCCCCAAATCGGCCGGATCCGTCAAGACCAGCTCCGCCTTACCCCCGCCGAACAAACGGCGAAAGAGGTTGCTGAACTCCGCCTCCACCGCCGTGAAGACCTCCTGAAAGCGCCGGCGCGTGGTCTCCTCAATCTCGTCGATCACATCGAAGAGGGCCTGTTTGGCCTCCGTCAGGTCCCGGTGCTGGTTGTGCATAAATTCGTACCGCTGGTTCAAGGCGCGGTACTCCTCAATTGCCCCCAGGTTGACCGGCTCTAAGGACCGGAGCTGTCGCTTCAAACTCTCGATCTCCCGCTGCGCCCAGACCCGGTCGCTTATCGCCTCCGAGCAGCTCAGGACCTCTTCTAAAGAAAGGGAGTACTCCTCCTGCAGCCGCCCGGTCAAGCGCTCCAGCTCCATCTGCCAGCGCGAAAGCATTAACTGGAGCTCATGGGCCCGGTTGCGGCAGGAGTCCAAGCGCAGGCGAATCGCCTTAATCTCCTCTTCCCAGGCGGCCACCTCCGCCGCCAGGGCCTTCTTCTCCTCCTGCACGCCGAAGAGCCTCTCCTCCTCCAGGCGGCGCCCTTCCACCAGCGCCTCCCTCTCGCGCTGATCGGACTCCACCTGTGCCTGCAGCCCGGCCTGCCTCTCCCGCAGGAGGGCCTCTTCCGCCGCTAAGGCCTCCCCTTCCGCCCGGAGGCTGCTCAGCTCCCGCTCCAGCTCGGCAAGGCGCCGCTGCAGATCCGCCTCTTCCTGCTGCACCCGGGCCAGCAGCACCTGGTGGGAGGTCTCTTCCTGCTGCAGCTCGCTTTGACGGCGCCACAGCTCCTGCTGGCGGGCCTCCAGGGCTTCCAGCTCTTCTTGCACCCTCTCCCGCTCCGCGGCCACCGCTCGCCATTCCTCTTCTTTTCTGGCCAGCGCGTTTAGCCCCTCTTCCCGCCCCTGAGCCAGAGGGGTTCTCTCCCCCTCCCAGCGCTGCAGCTCTCTTTCTACCCGCTCCACCTCCGCCCGACGGCTGGCGGCGTCCTTTTCTGCCCCCACCAACTCCAGGTGCAACGCCATAACCTGAGAGCGCAGGCGCTCGCACTCTGCCACGCTCTGAACCTGCGCCTCTTCAGCCCGCGCCAGCCTTTGCCGCAGCTCTTCCCGGCGCCGCTCCACCCTGGTCAGAACCTCTTTTAGCTCCTCCAGCTCCCGGCGCGGAGCCAAGAGCCAACTCTGACCCTGCCCCTTCCCTTCTCCGCCGGTGATGGCCCCGCCGGGGCGCACCAGCTCCCCGCCCAGAGAGACCACGGCGTAGCGCAGCTCCAGTTCCCTGGCCACCGCCACCGCCGCCTCTAAATCCCGCACCACCAGGATCCGCCCGAGAAGGTACCGCACAGCCCGCTGATAGCGGGGAGCGCACCCGACCAGATCTGCCGCCACCCCGATCAGGCGGGTTCCAAACTTGGACCTCACCCGCTGCACCATCGGGGCAGGGATCTCCTGGGGCTGAACCAGATCCAGGGGCAGGAAGGTTGCCCGCCCGGCCCGCCGTTCCTTTAAGAAGCGGATCGCCTCTCGGGCCGCGCCTTCTTCAGCCACAATAATATGCTGGGCCGCTCCGCCCAGGGCTACTTCAATGGCTCGCTCGTATTCCCGTGGCACCTGGATCAGGTCCACCGCTACCCCCTCAATACCCTGCAACTCCCCGCCTGAGGCCGCCTTGAGGACGGCCTGGACCCCTTCGTGCAGGCCGGCATGGGAGCGAATCATCTCTTCCAGGGCCGACAGGCGTGAAGAGACCTGTCGCCAGCGCTCCTCCTCCTGGCGGAAGACCCCTTCCACGCGGCGCTTCTCTGCCTCTGCCGCCTGCTGCGCCCTGATTGCTTTCTCCAGCTCCGCCTCGCCGGCAGCCAGCTTTTCCCGCAGCGCCAGCACTGCCTGTTCAGCAGCCAAAGCCGCTTCCACGCAAGCCGCCTTTTCGCTCTGCAGCCTCTCCCCTTCCGCAGCCAGAGCCTCCTCTCGCCGCAGAGCTCCCTCTTGCTGCTCCCGCAACAGCTGCAGCTCCTTCTGCAGGCGGGACTCCTCCTGCAAGAGAGCCTGAAACCGCTCCCTACTCCGCTCCAGTTCCTGTCGGCAGGCAGACAGCTCGGCGGTCAGGCCGGTGGCGTTCTCTTGCCTTTGCGCCACCTTCCGCCTGCCCTCCCTTATCTCTTCCTGGAGCAAGGCCAGCCTCTCCCGCTGCACCTTTTCGAGCTGGACCACTTCGGCCCACCTCTGGCCGTGTCGGGCCTTTCTTTCGGCCAAAGCCTCCGCCTCTTCCGCGCAGCGGCTCAGCTTTTCCTGCGCCAGCGCTAAGCGGCTTTCCACCTTCTCCAGGGCAGAGACGCGCGCCAGGAGTTCCCGCCGTCCCTGTTCTATGGCCTCATCGAGCTGCAGGAGCCGCAACCGCGCAGCCTCCAACTCCGCCTCTTTCCCGGCCAACAGAGCGGCCTGGGCCGCCCGCTCCTCTTCCAGAGCGGCCGCCTCCTTTTGCCCGCGCTCCTGGTGGGCCAGAAGTTCCCGCAGGTGCTCTGCCGCCAGAGCCACCTCTAAGCGGCGCAAAGACGCCTTCAACTCTTGGTAGCGCTCGGCCTTTTCCGCCTGTTCGCGCAGCGGCAACAACTGGAGCTTAATCTCCGCCAGGATATCCCCCACTCGGACCAGGTTTTGCTCCGTCTCCTCCAGCTTGCGGATGGCCTTGGCCTTCTTTACCTTGTACTTGACGATGCCGGCTGCCTCTTCAAACAGGGGGCGCCGGTCCTCAGGCCGGACGCTGAGCAGACTCTCAATGTCCGACTGAGTAATCAGGCTGTAACCGTCTCGCCCCAAGCCGGTATCCATAAAGAGCGCGTGGATGTCTTTGAGATGGCAGGGAGTAGAATTGATGAAATACTCGCCCTCACCGGAGCGAAAGACGCGCCGGGTGATGGTCACCTCCCCAAAGTCCAGAGGCAGTTTGCGGTCAAAATTATCTAGCGTGAGACTCACCTCAGCCAGCCCGAGCGGCTTCTTGGCCTCGCTGCCGCCAAAGATCACGTCCTCCACCCGGGCCCCGCGCAAGAGGCGCAGACTCTGCTCTCCCAAAACCCAGCGGATGGCGTCGGCAATGTTGCTCTTTCCGCTGCCGTTGGGCCCGACAATGGCTGTGATACCCGGCTCGAAGACGAGCTCCGTGCGCTGGCCGAAGGACTTAAAACCGGCCAAAACCAGTTTCTTCAGATACAAGGAGCGGCCTCCTTCGGGTCTCCTCTTGCAAAGCGAATATATTTTACCATAGGGCCAAAAAAAAGGAAACCTGCCCTCTCTCCGCGGAGGGACAGGTCTAGACGCTCGCCTTCTTCAGGGCAGGTCATTGCTGAGCAAATCCGGCCAGGCAGGGCGCGCATACGCAAGGGAAAGCGGATGATAAAGGTCCTTCCGGCGGCGCACGCGCTGCAGAGCCTTGGGATTGAGGAGAGAACCGTACTTCTGCAAAAGGCGCCTAATCTTGAGGCGCACGCGCGTGCGGGCGTTGTCGATCACCTTCACATTGACCCCGATCTCCCGCTGAATCTCCCCGTAACTGTACCCCGCTAACAAAAAGGTAATGACCGTATACTCCAGCAACGAGAGGTGGTGGCGCAGGACCTCCTGGATCCGGCTTTCTACGTACTTCCTTTCCGCCATCTCTTCTGGGTTTAGCCGCCGGTCCTCGCTCTCCACCAAGTCCACTACCTGCCTGGTCTCCTCCTGGTTGGCGTAGGAGAAGAGGGAGACGGCCTCATTCAAAGCCCGCTGCTTGTTCCCGTTGCTCTGCTTCAAAATATTGTAGATACGGCGCAGGATGCAAAGGTAAGCAAAAGAGCTGAACTTGATCTTGTCGTACCGCGACTGGTCGTACTCCTGGATGGCGTGCAGCAACCCGATCATCCCTTCCTGCATCAAGTCGTCAAACTCCATGCACCGCACGTAGTAGTTGCGCGCGATGTACCGCACCAAAGGTGTGTACTTCTTGACCAATCCCTCGACAGCGCTCTGATCCCCCCGGCGCGCTTTCTCTAGCAGCACTAGATCTTCCCCTTGATTGGTTAACATCCACAGCCCTCCCACACAAGCCTGTCTCTGTTTAACGGTAAACTAATATTGCTTGTCTGGGAGAAATATGACCAAAGAAAAAGCCCCGCTGGGCGGGGCAATCGTCTCCTGGCCTTAAGACTCTCGTCAAAGGGTAGCCTTCACTTGCTGTTCCGCGGTTGCACGATAAACTTGATGGCCGTCCTCTCCTCTCCGTCGATGTCGATCTCCGTAAAGGCAGGTATACACACCAGGTCAATCCCGTTAGGAGCTACATACCCCCGGGCGATGGCGATGGCCTTAATGGCCTGGTTCACAGCAGCAGCGCCCACCGACTGGATCTCCGCCGCCCCTTGCTGCCTGATCACTGCAGCCAGTGCTCCGGCAACAGCTTTGGCCTGCGACTGAGCAGATACCTTGAGCACCTCCATCTGTCTCACTCCTCCTCAATTGATCGACGACAGCTATCTCCGTTCTCTTCAGCGCAAGTATGCAATTTTCCTCAAGCGCCGGTTCAACGCTGAAAGCGTAGCCCGCACCGCGCTATCCAACTCGTCCTCGCGTAAAAGACACGTGCCGAGAAGATGCTCTTCTGTAGGTTGTTTGGGAGAGGTGACAG
>JASBVW010000071.1 GCA_029961005.1 Bacillota bacterium | reverse complement strand
CAGGCTGAGGTGGATGTCCAGGCCGCGCTCCCCGGGAGCGCGGGCAACGTAGCTCAAGGCCGCATTAAGATCCTCGCCCTGCCGGAGAGCGAGGGGCTCGAAGTGGTAAATCCAGAGCCTACCCGCGGCGGCACCGACCGCGTCTTCGCCGTGGTCACCCAGGCGGACCGGCAGGCTTTGGAAACCAAGTTGCGCGAAGCGGCGCAGGCAGAAGCCCTGACTCAGTTGAGCTCTGCGCTGGGGGAGGGCCAGGAAGCCGACGGCCGCTGGGTTTTGGCCCCTACCATCCAGGCGGAAGTGGCCAGGTTGAAGGTGGACCAGGCGGAAGGGACCCGGGCGGAGCGGGTGACCGGCACCGCCGAGGTCAAAGGCTCTGCCCTGACGGTGGAGTACTCTCGCCTGCTGGCGGTGGCGGAGGAGCGGCTGGCGCAGAAGCTGGGCGCCGGGCACGTCCTCTTGCCGCGCAGCGTTGCCCTGGCGAAGGTAAAGGTGGAGCCGCAGGGGGCGGGAGAAGTCACCTTTCTCCTGACGGCCCACGGCGTAGCGCAGGCTAAGGTGGAGGCGGAGCGCGTTCGACAGGCCATCGCCGGGCGCACTCTTCAGGAAGCGGAGGAGCTTTTGCGCGGCATGAAGGCCATTGCCTCTTTTCGCATCCGATCGGAGCAAGGCCGTCGCCTCCCGCGCTGGGAGCGGTGGATTGACGTGGAGCTGCGGTCCGAACCGCAGTAAAAAGGGGGCGCCTCGGCAGCCCAGCCGTGGGGGGAGTGTCTTTTTGGAGTACAGGCTGCTGGGCGGCACCGGTTTGCGCGTCTCCCGGCTCTGCTTCGGCGCCCTGACCATCGGGCCTCTGCAGGCCGGCCTGAGCCCTGAGGAAGGGGCCAGGGTGATCCGATCGGCCCTGGAGCTGGGAGTGAACTTCATCGATACCGCCGAGCTGTACGGAACCTATGAACATATCCGCCTGGCCTTGCGGGGCTGGCCTGACCCGGTGGTGATTGCCACCAAATCCTACGCCTACACCCGCGAAGGGATGAGGGAGAGCCTAGACCGGGCCAGGCGCGCCCTGGGCAGGGAGTGCCTCGAGCTCTTCCTGCTCCACGAGCAGGAATCGGCGGAGACCATCAGGGGGCACTGGCCGGCCCTGGAATACCTCTTGGAGGCCAAAGCCAAGGGGTGGGTGCGGGCGGTGGGGATCTCCACCCACTGGGTGGGGTGCGTGCGGGCGGCCAGCCGCTTGGCCGAGGTGGAGGTGATCCACCCCCTGATCAATCGGCGCGGATTGGGCATCCAAGGCGGGAGCCGGGAGGAGATGCTAGAGGCGATCCGGGAGGCCGCCCGGGCGGGCAAGGGCATCTACGCCATGAAGGCCCTGGGCGGGGGGCTGATCCGGGAAGAGGTGCCTGCCTCTTTTGCCTTTCTCCTGGCCCAGCCAGAGATCGCCGCGGTGGCGGTGGGCATGCGGTCGGTGGAGGAGGTGCGCCTGAACGTGCATTATTTCGCGGCCCTGGGCGGGGAGGGGGGTGCCTTCCCGCCGGAAGAGGTGGCCGCTTGGGAGCGAAAGGTGGCGGCCGCGGAGCGCCGCCTGGTCATGGACGAAGGTTGTACCGGCTGCGGAAGTTGCGTCCAGTGCTGCCCGCAGGGGGCCTTGACTTTAGTGGGCGGGCAGGTGCGGGTGGAAGCGCAGAGGTGCATTCTGTGCGGATACTGCGGGGCGGCGTGTCCCCGTTTCCTACTCCGGATTGTGTGAGGGCGCGGCGGTGGAGAGGCGTATCATGGCCCTGGATGTGGGGGAAAAGAGGATAGGGGTGGCCTTTAGCGATCCCCTGGGCGTGATCGCCCAAGGGCGGACGGTGGTCTCTCGCACCTCTGACCAGGCCGCCCTTGCCCAACTGGCTGACCTCATCCGGCGGGAAAAGGTGCGGGAGGTGGTGGTGGGGCTACCCTTGAATATGAACGGCTCTCGCGGCCCGAAGGCCCGGGAGGTGGAAGAGTTTGCGGCGCAATTGGGGCGGGCCTGTGCTGTGCCCATTACCTTTTGGGACGAGCGGCTCAGCACGGTGGAGGCTGAGCGCAGGTTGCTCGAGGCCGATGTGAGCCGGGCCCGGCGGCGGCGGGTGGCCGACCAGGTGGCGGCTGCCCTCATCTTGGAAGGCTACCTGGCCCGACAGCGAGCGAGTCGAGCGGGTTTGCCGCAAGAAGGCCAAAGAAAAGAGATGGGAGCTGATGAAGATGGATGGGATCGGGGAAGAGGTCGTGCTGGTGGATGAAGAAGGGGGCGAGCACCGTTTTTTGTTTGCCGACGCTGTGGACGTGAAAGGAGTCTGGTACGCCGTGCTCATCCCCCTGGAGGAGGCGTGGCAGGGAGAAGGAGAGCAAAAGGGCGATGCAGAAGCTGAGGAGACGGCGCTGATCTTCCGCTTCGATACTGACGCTGAGGGGTCCGAGGTCCTGGTCTGGATTGACGACGACCAGGAGCTGCAGCGCGTCATGGAAGCCCTCAATCAGCGGGAAGCCCGGCCGGCGGACGACCGGACTCCCGAGACTTGAGGTTTGCCTCTCTCCCAGCGCGGCAGGTCCTGTGTTATAATGGGGGAGAGGTGGGAGCATGTCCAAGCTGAAAGCCGCGCCGCAGCCGCTCCGGCCGGCGGTGGAGTTTTTCCTGACCCTGGCCGGGTTGGCCCTCTACGCCGCGGTTGCTTTTGTTTGGGTGGCCCTCCATACTCCCTTGTCTGCGGGAACTTCCGCTGCCTCTCAGGTGGTGCGGATCGAGCGCGGGGCCTCCACCGCCCGCATCGCCTCCTTGCTGGAGGAGCGCGGTATTATCGCTGACCGGCGGCTCTTTCGCCTGGCCAGCCGCCTGACCGGCCTGGAGCGGCGGCTGAAAGCCGGCAGCTATCTCCTGAGCCCCGGAATGAGCGCGTGGCAGGTGGTCCGCACCCTGGTGGAGGGGAAGGAGATAGAGCTCACCGTCACCTTTCCGGAAGGGTCTACGGCGGCGGAGGTCGCCCAGCGCCTGGCCGAAGCCGGCCTGGTGGAGAGGGAGGCCTTCCTCCGCCTGGCTGCCCACCCGGGGGAACTCTACGGCGACCACCTTCCCCCTCTCCTCCAGGGGGTGAGCAACCTGGAGGGTTACCTCTTCCCCGACACTTATCGCTTCTCCTCTTCCGAAGATGCCTCCGCAATCGCCCGGCGCCTGGTGGACCGCTTTTTGGCGGTGGCGGGCCCCATTTACGCCCGCAGCCAGGTAAAGGACCGCCTGACCTTCCACGAGTTCGTGACCTTGGCTTCCCTGGTGGAGAAAGAGGCCGCCCTGGAGGAGGAGCGGCCCCTGGTGGCGGCGGTCTTCCTGAACCGATTGCGCCGGCATATCCCGCTGCAATCTTGTGCCACGGTCAATTACGTCTTGCCGGAGCGCAAGGCCAGGTTGAGCACCAAGGACCTGGCGGTGGAGTCGCCGTATAATACGTATCTGCACCGCGGCCTTCCCCCCGGCCCCATTGCCAATCCAGGCCGAGCGTCGCTGGAGGCGGTGGCCCACCCGGCGCGGGTGGATTATCTCTATTTCGTGGCCCGAGGAGACGGGGGGCATTACTTCAGTCGCACCTTCCGCGAACACCTCCAGGCCAAGAACCGAACGCAGTGAGGAAACCGGGGAGGCCAGGCACAGCGCACCCCCGCTGCACATAGAAATAGAGAGGAAGCAGGGCAGCTCACTTTGGGGGTGTAGAGGGTGTCGTCGGTCGGAGCCCTGGTGTTTTTGACCTTCTTGCTGGAAGGTCTCGTTTTTCTGGTCTCCTACCTCGCCAACGAGGGGGTTTTCCCGCAACCCCTCTCCGAGGAGGAGGAAGAGGCCTGTCTGAAGAGAATGGAAGAAGGGGATGAGGAGGCGCGCAACCTCCTCATCGAGCGCAATTTGCGGCTGGTGGCCCACATCGTCAAGAAGTTCGAACACACCGGGTACGACAACGAAGACTTGATTTCCATCGGCACCATTGGCTTGATCAAAGCCATCGACACCTTTAACCGCCACCGCAAGACCAGGCTGGCCACTTACGCCGCCCACTGCATCGAGAACGAGATCCTGATGTGCCTGCGGGCCGGCAAAAAGGCGCGGGGCGAGGTCTTCCTCTCGGAGCCGGTGGGGGCGGACAGGGAAGGGAACGAGATCACCTGGCTGGACGTCCTGGGGACGGAAGGGGACGTGGTGGCGGAGTCGGTGGAGAGCCGGGCCGAGCAGAGCGATCTGCATGCCAAGCTCAAGGTGCTCACGGGCCGGGAGAGGCAGGTCCTGGAACTCCGCTACGGGCTGCGCAACGGGGTGCGCCAGACCCAGCGGGAGGTCTCGCGCCTGTTGGGGATCTCGCGGTCTTACGTTTCGCGCATCGAAAAGAAAGCCCTAGATAAACTATACAAGGAGATGTACAGTGAGGGGTATCACTAAGTGGCGGCGCTACCTTGTCCCCGCGGATTGTGCGGAGAAGGTAGAGGAGATTGATCTACACGCGCTGTGGACCCGAGGTCTGCGGGGACTGATCCTGGATTTAGACAACACGCTGACCCGGTGGAACCAGGTGGAGGTTCCGCCCCCGGTGGCGCAGTGGGTGGAGGCGGCCCGTCGTTTGGGTTTTGCCCTCTGCTTAGTCTCCAACGGCCTCCCCGCCCGAGTGGGGATGACGGCCCGCTGTTTGGGGATTCCCGCTCTGGCCAGGGCGGTTAAGCCCTCCCGACGGGCCTTTTTGCGAGCTCTGGAGCTCTTAGGTACTGAGGCCGGCTCCACCTGCGTAGTGGGCGATCAACTCTTTACCGATATCCTGGGCGGGAACAGGGCGGGGATGTACACCATCCTGGTTCGCCCCCGCGATCGCAGAGAACTCCCCACCACCCGCTTGGTGCGCTTTTTGGAGGGGATAGTCCTGCGCCGCTGGGAGCGGAAAGGACTCCTCTGCTGGGGGCGGCCTGCGGGGAAGGGGTGAGGGGTTGAGCGGGTCTGCCGAAAGGGGCCGAGGCTGTGGAATTCAGATGGGGCCGGTGGTGGTTCCTGGTGGTGCTCCACCGGCCGAAAGGAGCAAGCGACGATGATCGAGCGCGCCGAATTGGAGAAGCTCTTAAGCGTTGCCTTGTCCGGCGGCGGGGAGCTGGCCGATCTCTTTCTGGAACGCCGGGAGGGGAACCTCATCCTGTGCGAAGAAGACCGGATTGAGCGGGTGGGCTCCGGGTGCGATCAGGGGGCCGGGGTGCGGGTGGTGGCGGGGGAGACTACCGCTTACGCCTACACCAACGACCTCAGCCCGGAAGGGCTGCGTGCGGCCTGCCGCGCGGTGGCCCAGGCCGTACGGGCCGGCGCCGGGGAGTGCAGGATTGAACTGCGCCGCCGGGAGCCGGACCTGGAGTTTCCCGTGGAGGTGCCGCCCTGGGAGGTGGCCTTGCAGGAGAAGGTAGAGCTGGTCCGCCGGGCCAACGAGGCGGCACGCCGGTGCGATCCCCGCATCAAGCAGGTGACGGTCGCCTTTCGGGAGAGTCGGCAGGAGGTTTGGCTGGCTAGTTCGGCCGGCTACTTCTGCCAGGATCAGCGGGTCCGGGTGAACTTGGCCGTGAACGCGGTGGCGGCGGAAGGCGGCCGCATTCAGACGGGCTACGAATCTGCGGGCGGGCATTGCGGCTTGGAGCTTTTTCGGACTTCGCCTCCGGAGGAGCTGGCCCGCCGGGCCGCCGAGCGGGCTCTTTTAATGTTGCAGGCCAGGCCCGCCCCTACCGGCCGGATGCCGGTGGTTATGGCGGGGGCGGCCGGCGGGACCATGGTGCACGAAGCGTGCGGGCACGGCCTGGAGGCGGACTTGGTGCAGAAGGGGCTTTCGGTCTATCAGGGGCGCCTGGGGGAGGTGGTGGCCTCTCCGCTCGTCACGGTGGTGGACGACCCCACCCTTCCCGGCAAGTACGGTTCCTACCGGCTGGACGATGAAGGCACGCCCGCTCAGCGCAAGGTCCTGATCGAACGGGGCGTTTTAAAAGACTACCTGTACGACCTGGTGTGGGGGCGCAGGGCCGGCCGCGCCTCCAACGGCAACGGGCGGCGGGAGTCTTATCATTTTCCGCCCCTCCCGCGCATGAGCAACACTTTCATCCTGCCGGGGGAAGAGGACCCGGAAGAGATCATCGCCCAGACGAAGAGGGGCCTGTACGTGGTGCGCATGGGCGGCGGGGAGGTCAACACCGCCAATGGGGACTTTGTCTTTGAGGTCTCAGAGGGCTACTTGATCGAGGACGGCCGGATCAAAGGCCCGGTCCGAGGGGCAACCCTGACCGGGAACGGCCCCCGCGCCCTGGCGATGGTGGATCGGGTGGGGAATGACCTGGGCTTCACCATCGGCACCTGCGGCAAGGACGGGCAGGGGGTTCCGGTGGCAGACGCGCAGCCCACCATCCGCATTACGGAGCTGATCGTAGGTGGCACCCTGGACGAGGGAGGGGAGGGCAGATGAAGGAGGCACCGCTCAGGCAGGGCAGAGAGAAGGGAAAAGTCAACTGGGAAGAGAAGGCTAGGCAAGCTCTGGAGCTGGCCCTTCGGGCGGGCGGTGCCGAGGTGGAGGTCTACCTTTCTTCCTCGTACGCGTTGGAGATCCAGATCAGCCAGGGGGCTGTGGAGTCGCTGATCCAAGCCGAGGAGGTCGGGGTGGGCCTGCGCGCTCTGCGGGAGGGGGGCAGGGTCGGCTTTGCTTACACCACCGATTTGAGCGCCGAAGGGTTGAGCCGGGTGGCCGCCGCTGCGGTAGAGGCGGCCCGGGCGGCGGACCCGGATCCGCACCAGAGCCTGCCTCTCCCGGCGCCGTTCGAGCCGCTGCACCTGGTGGACGAAGAATTGGCCTACAGAGGATTGGAGGAAAAGATGGATCTGGCCAGGGAGATAGAGGCGGCGGCTTTGCGCTTTGACCCGCGGGTGCGCCGGGTGCGGCGGGCCACCTACAGTGAGAGCCGCTACCAAGTCCAGCTGCTCAACTCCCGCGGCCTCCAGGC